>JAYUCQ010000064.1:0-2484 GCA_043740265.1 Hyphomicrobium sp. | reverse complement strand
TCGAGCAGCTTGTCGTCGCCCTTGCCGCCGTCGAGCAAGTCATCGCCTTTGCCGCCAAGCAAGGTGTCCTTGCCGTCGCCGCCAAACAGTTTGTCGTTTCCGGTGCCGCCGTCGAGTTTGTCGTTGCCAGCGAGACCTTTGAGGGTGTCGTTGCCGCCTAGACCGAAAATGGTGTCGTCGAATTTGGTGCCGACAAGTGTCTCTTTTTTTTTGGTTCCCGTAATAGATGCCATGACCCGCTCTCCAAATGTTTAAACATTGAAAATCGGTCGAGCTGCCCAAATGCGATGGGACTTGCGACCCGGCCGAGCACAGCTAGATTGCTCCGATACCGGAGGAATCGCGAGATGTTTTTAACCAACGTTGTGGAGCAACTATCAGGATGAGCCTAACCCCCTCTTATTCATGCCATTTTTTGCAAGCTTGCTGACATCGCTCCAGCAAACTTTGAGTCGGGAGCGCGTCGTTTCACCAAGTCAGACCTAATCGTTTCGGCCGTCTGAGATGAAACATCCAATACCCGGGTCCCAGGTGCGGGCCATTGAGACCGGGTAAGTACGCGTGAACCGGCAGCCAAGCTGTCATTTCGAAATGCTTGTTTCGAGGGATGCCCGATGGAGCCAACACTTATCGTCATGATCACGACGCTCGTCCTGCCCAACGGCGACGCCAGCGTGAACGTGAAACCATTCGCGACGCCAGCCATCTGCAAGGAAGCGGCCGACATTGAAGTCTCGGACCCGTTCGTGCGCGCTGTTGAATGCGCGACACTCAATAACGGCGAGCTGACGCTGCAGTTCAAGAGACCGTTCGTGCAGACGAACGCCGCCGACACGCGCCGAGGCGGCTAGAAAAAATTACGAGCGCTGACGCGATTCATTTTTTGCGGAACTGATCGAGGCTGAGGATTTGGGCGCCGGATTTTTCCCCGGCGGCCTTGTCGTTTTCTGCATCGGCAGAATTGCTGGCGGCCGCCGCCGCCGGAATCGCTGACGCAGGCTGGGGAGCGGGCACGGCAGACTTCGCATCGGCCGCCGAGACGCCAACCTCGGCTTGCTCTTTGTCGGCCTTGACCTTGCGCGGCGACCGCGGCTTTTTCGATAACGTGGCGCGCGGGCTATCGGCCTGCGCCTCGCCGACCTGATCGTAGACGGCGTCCATCGTCATCGCGGCGCGGCGCCCGGCTGGCGTTTCCTTATCGCCGGCGTTTTCTTCAAATTGCAGACCGAAGCGCACGCTCGGATCGATGAAAACCTTAATCGATGCAAACGGAATGACTAGCCGTTCCGGAATGCCATCGAACGTCAGCTTAACTTCGAAGCGTTCATCGCTCACCAGCAGATCCCAAAACCTGTGCTGCAGAACGATCGTCATTTCGTGCGGATATTTTTCGCGCAAGCGCTTTGAAAGAATAACGCCGGGAGACTGAGTTAGAAACGAGATATAAAAGTGATGCTCGCCTGGCAGGCCGGTCTTGGTAATCTGCACGAGGGCTGCGCGCACTACGCCACGCAGGGCGTCCTGCTGCAGTGCTTCGTAGTCGATTGTCGACTCTGTCGCCATCAAACCCGCCTCGGCCCCGTATGAACTGCCCGTCTTAAAACTAACTTCCGCCGTCGACGCCGGGCTTACCACCACGGGCGAATAAAGTGGAGGGCTTCTGTTGCCCGGTGCCCTCCGAACCGCGCCTTACCCTGCTAGGGGCAAGGACTTCGAGTTCAGGCTAGTCGCACCGCATTAAGCAGCGAGACGTGCCTCAGCATAGTTGTCATTTGCAACTACTCTTGTTGACCCGATAACGGCGGTGTCATGCCGGGCAAAAGCTAAATCCTTTACACGTTCGTCGATCCTAGTTCGCCCCCATCAGATGCCGCCGCTTCTGCCTTTTGTGGCAAAGTAAGGCAGCGGCATGTGGTGGAGGCGCCGGGTACCGCCCCCGGGTCCGAACCGCTTATTACGACCGCGTTTATCGCCATAGCCGGACGAATCCGGCACAGGGAATATAGGGCTCAATCTGCTCAAAAAAAAGGTTTCTCGTGCGATCGCCGTTAGCGAAGTGTGATCAGAAGTCCTCAAACCGGGGTTTCCCGCGCGGCAAAGAGTCCTGAGGGGCCCCGGAGTGCCGATAGTTTGCCTTCTGGATGGCCGGAAGTCTGAAGCGATAAGCAAGACGTCGAGGGTGCCCAGCGACCCGATGGCCCCGCCCGCTACGCCCCTGAATAACCGCGATCGCTTCGGCGGCGAACGCTGTGCCGAAATGGTCAGCATATCCAGCGTTCCGCTTGTTGGCCAAGCGTGAGATTTTGCGGGAATCGCGCTACACAAGCAGGCGATGGAACAATACCTCGATCTGCTGGCCCGCGTCCGCGAGCACGGCACCCGGAAAGACGACCGCACCGGCACGGGTACGCTCAGCGTTTTCGGCCATCAGATGCGTTTCGATCTGGCGCAAGGGTTTCCTCTGGTCACGACCAAGAAGCTGCA
>JAYUCQ010000063.1:0-2485 GCA_043740265.1 Hyphomicrobium sp. | reverse complement strand
CGACGCACTCGAATGGTCCACGACGCGCGGCGCGCGCTCCGGCCGCGTCGCCTGGCAATTCATCCAAGATTTGGCGGGCCGTCTGGAGCAGAAGATTTAGGTTCGTGCACTTTTTGTTTCGGCGCAAGATTACGGCTGTTGTTGTCCTCCCTGGCGAGCTTATCGCGAAACCCGAGACCCAGACTTTTTTCATAGCCAAAAAGCGAAGTCATCGGCAAAGCGTCGATCCCGGCTCAGCGCTGCGCGCAACGCGGCTTGGCCGGGATGACAGAATTCGAGCCCTCAATTTGAGCGCACAAAAAAGGCCGGATCTTGCGATCCGGCCGGTAGGCTTCCCTCGAACTTTGCGCGCTTGGCAAAAAGAATTTCTCTGCCCCCAGCTCCGCCCCTAGTTCAAGATTTTTCCATGTACGGCGTCGGGTCGACAGGCTTTGAGCCCTGACGCAATTCAAAGTGCACTTGCGGCTGATCGACGGTGCCGGTCTTGCCGGCTTTGCCGATCACCTGGCCCCTCGCCACCTTGTCGCCGCGCTTGACCAGAAGCTCGTCGTTGTGCGCGTAGGCCGTCACCCAACCGTTGTCGTGGCGCACGAGCACGAGATTGCCATAGCCTTTGAGTTCGCTGCCGGCGTAGGCGACGACGCCACTTTCGGCGGCGTGGACTTCCGTACCGAGCGGCACCGACAGATTGATGCCGTCGTTATGCGTGCCGTCTGGACGCGCGCCAAAGCCAGCGATGACTTTACCGCTGGCGGGCCAGCGCAGTTTGCTCGTGTCGCCAGCAGGCGCACTCGCAGCAGCCGCGACCTTCTCACGCTTGGGCGCCGGTACGGCCGCAGGCGCTGCCACAGCTTCGGGCTGAGCGTCCGACGCTTTGTCATTCAAAGCAGCGACCTGTTTGCCGCTATTGAGGATCGACGTTGGCTGCGTCGTCGAGGCAATGGCGCTTTTCGTTTCGGCCGCCACCGGTGCGTTCGCCGTATCAGCGGCCGCGACGGCACCACTTAAGCCGCCTGGAATTTTCAGCGTCGAGCCCGGCTTGACCCGGCGCGGATCGGTGATGCCGTTGACTTGCTGCAGCTCGGCGAAGTTGACCTTGTGAGCTCGCGCGATGGCGTACAGGCTATCACCCGGCTTCACGGTGTAGGTGCCGTTATATTTCGCCGCGACGTCGGCCGATGGTACGGCGATCGATGCCGTTGTGGCCGGAGCCGCGGCAGTAACAGGAGCGGGCGCGAGGGGCGCCGCCGCCGTCTGAGTGTTACGCGTCAATGGATGGCGCAAGCTGCCGGCCGCCGGCAACGCCAACTTCTGGCCAAGCTTTAAGTTTGGCGAGGTCAACTGGTTGACCGACATCAACGCGGCAACCGAAACGTGGTGCTTTTTCGACAAACCATAGAGCGTATCGCCGGGCTGCACGTCGATCGTCTGGCCGCTGGCGGTCGCCTGCGGTGTGACCGGCGGCAAGCCAGGTGCTGCTTGCGACCCAAATTGCGCAGCGGCAACACGCGGGGCGCGCGTTGGCATTGTGGGCGGGGTCGGCTGCGAGATGGGCGTCGCATCGGGCAACGCTGCCATTTCAACACCGCGCTGCGCCGGCGGCATAGCACCAGCTCCAGCTCCGTAAGGGCCGCGCGTTTGGCTGCGCGAAACCGGATTATCAAGATCGGAACTGCCACGTACCGGACCCGATGGGGCGGCAGCAGCTGTCGTTTGCGGGGGATCGTTCAGATTGAAGGACGAGCTGTCAAATCTGGCGACGTCTGCACTGCAGCCCGCGCCGATGGCAGCTAAAATCATCGCAGCACTGTGCACGGGCTTGAGGCCAAGCCAACCGCGCCGGCTGGAACTAGTCGAATACATCATGGTACGCACCTCTACTCGCACCAACGATTAACCTTCAACCGGTTAATGAGGGGTTAACCCTCGGGGCCCGTGCGAAATCTTTCCCGCAGTCAAATGATCTCCAACCGGCAAATGGACATGGAATCCAAATGCCGGAAGCGGCAGTGGCGATACGCAAAAACAAAAACCGGCCGGAACAGGCCAGGGTTCGTACTTAGATTGGGATTACGCTTTATTCACGAAGGAATTTCGGCATTCCAGCGGCTTTCTGGCGTGTGCAGCGTATCTACACGGCAGACTTTTTAGGCGGGCTTTCGAGCTGTTTGCTTAAGCCGGAGAGCGCATTTTTATCGGTGAAATCGGGGCTTAAAGGCGTGACGGAAATTTTTCTTTCGGCCATCGCAGCAAGGTCTGTTCCAGCCACTAGCGTTGAGCGGCGGCGCTCAAATCCGAACCAGAAATATGGCGTGCCCCACGGATCGGACCGGCTGTCGATATTCAGCAGCGCTTGATCGCGGATGCCTTGAGTTGTGACAGCAATGCCTTCGACATCTTCGGGCGCGACGCCTGGAAAGTTGATGTTGATCAGCGTGCCCGGCGACCATACGCCATCTAAAAGTTTGGCGATCAAAGCGGGTGC
>JAYUCQ010000062.1:0-2490 GCA_043740265.1 Hyphomicrobium sp. | reverse complement strand
TGCATAAAATGCGCTCAACGCTGCAACGTTGTCGGCATTGGCTTTAGCCGTGACGGCTTTGTCGGCAAGCCTGTTGCGAACAGCCTCGACGACGGGGCTGCCCTGGACGGCCGCTACAGCCGCAGGCGCCAGATCAGCCGGTGCTGCTGGCATCATCGAGGGTGCAAATGCGGTGGGTGGCTCGGCAGCTTTGGCCGCCGGGATCGTCACCTGCTGATAAACTGTTGCAGGCGCAGCCCAGGCCGGCGTTGGATCGGCGAACACGGGACCAGCGGCCGCTGGCAGCAACAGAATCATGGCGGCAGGAAGTATTGCCGCGCGAGCATCACGTGAGTTCATTGCGAACCGACCTCAGCCATTAAAAATGAAGACCCACTACGCCCCTAGCCACACGCTTTTTCTGCGCGCAACGTGGCGTTTTCAGGCCATATGTCAAACAATGCGCCACCATGACCTGGGACCAGGGTGTGGTAAATAGACATTTGAGTGATCCGCCTAATAAATCCTAAAGCTGAGGCGGGTGTTCGACAGGTTGCGGGCGCGAAAGCAACATAAGCCTCTAGGGCCAGCGTCGCGGTTCTTGTTTTCGCCGCAATCGGCCTGAATGACGCCCAACGCGCATTGAGACACATTTGGAGACACACGTGAGCACTCAAATGAGCACTCTGGCCCAACTCTATATCGGGCTCGAAATTGGCAGCGACGGCGCGGCGGCGACGGACGCACTGCAAGCGGTTCTGGCTCATGACGCGATCGCCTGCCTCCTCCTCTGCCCACTGCCCGGCGCGGCTTTGGACGCGAGCGTTTCGAAAAGACTGGCCGCCATGGCGCAAAAGCGCGGCGTCGCTGTCTTGATCGCCGACGACGCAAATCTCGCCCGGCTGTTGAAGGCCGACGGCGTGCATTTGTCGTGGTCAAAGGATCCCGCTGCCCGTTACAGCGACGCCCGCACGCTGCTTGGTCCGCACGCCATGATCGGCGTCGATGCCGGGCGCTCGCGCGATGATGCGATGCTGTTGGGCGAAGCCGGTGCCGACTATATCGCGTTCGGCATTCCGGCTCACGTCGAAGACCGGGCCACAGCGGAAAGCCGTCAGCGCGATTTGATCGCGTGGTGGAGTGAGATTTTCGAAGTTCCCTGCGTTGCCTGCAATGTCACGTCGCCCGAGGGTGCGCGCACGCTGGCTAGCGACGGCGCCGACTTCGTCACGCTGACACTCAATGCCGGTATGGACGGTCAAGCAATTCGCGATACGATCTCCACTTACGCGCGGGCGATCGCGCCGGAAAAAGTCACGGCCGGAGCGCAGACATGAGCGGGGACATGACAGTGCGACGCCTCAGGGGCGCGATGTTGGCACTAGCCATTGTGGTTCTTAGCCCAGCACCGGCGCACGCCGACATCAGTTCGTGGTTTTGGAAATCAGACGAGAAGCCAGAAAAGAAACCTGCGCCAAAAACTGAACCCGAAGCAAAGCCGGCAGCGCCCGCCTCAGCGCCGAACGCTTCTGACATTTCCAAAAACACGCCGTCGTTAGTTCCGGCAACCGGCGATGATGCCGCCTATACCGCCTTCGATCAGGGGCAATATCTGACCGCGCTGAAATTGGCGCAGGAGGCGGCGTCACGCGGCGAAGCCCAAGCCAACACTTTGATTGCCCGCATCTATGCCGAAGGACTGGGCGTCGCCAAAGACGAGAAGGCCGCTGTCAATTGGTACACGCGGGCGTCTGAGCTCGGCGACGTGCAGGGAACTTTTGCGCTCGGGCTGATGCTGGCCGCAGGACGCGGGGTTGAAAAAAATCGTGAGGCCGCCGCCAAGCTTTTTGAAAAAGCTGCGCTGACAGGGCACGCGGAGGCCAACTACAATCTCGGCATTCTGTTTCTTAAAGGCGACGGTAAACCGGAAAATCCGATCCGCGCCTTCCAGCACATCAAGTACGCCGCCGAGAAAGGCATCGCGCAGGCGCAGTACGATCTCTCGGCGCTCTATCAAAATGGCGTCGGCACCGACCCGAACGCAGTTGAAGCCGCCCGCTGGCTGTCGCGCGCCGCCACGCAAGGCTATGCCGCAGCCGAATACGATTACGCGATTTTGCTGCTCAAGGGCTATGGCCTGACCAAGGATGAACCGAAAGCCATCGCCTATTTGAAATCGGCAGCTGAAAAAGGCATTGCGGGTGCGCAAAACCGATTGGCCTATGTTCATCAAGATGGCATCGGCACGGATAAAAATTTGGTTGAGGCTGGCAAGTGGCGAATCATCGCGCAGAAGAACGGCGTCGAGGATAAAACGCTCGACGCGATGCTGGCGAAACTTTCGAAGTCAGACCGCGCCAAAGCCGAGACGGCGGCGTCAGCGTGGTTTGATCGCATTCAGGTGCAGACGCTGGAGTGAGATTGTGGGAACAGCAACGCGGGAATGATGTTGCGGTAAGAGCGGGGATAACTTTGGCGACTATACCGAACGGTCATTTTATCCTTTAACCA
>JAYUCQ010000061.1:0-15193 GCA_043740265.1 Hyphomicrobium sp. | reverse complement strand
ACTTCTTTGGCGACTTCGGCGCGCACGTCGCCTGCGATTTTCTTGCCGTCGATAATTTGCGCTTGCGTCATCGCGTCCGTTCTCCCGCCCGGTTGTTTGACTTATGAGCCCGGCAATTCAGCCAACTTGGCTTGCAGCCGCTTGTCCAGATCCACACCATCACCGCTGATCGCAACCGACTTCAGGCGCGATTTACCGCCCGTCGCAAGCCGTACCGTCCTTTTCGGAACCCCAAGCCAGCCGGCGACGAGCTCCTCGAGGGCCTCGTTTGCCGCGCCGTCTGCAGGGATGGCGCGCACGCGCGCCTGAAACGCTGGGCCATCAGCGGTCGCTTGAAGCCCATCGACGGCATCTTTGGAGGATTTTGGCGTTAAACGAAAGTACACAATAACGCCCGCGTCGCCGTGCCGCCAAGGCAAGGGTGCAGCGGGGTGTTTCACACCGTCAATTTGGCGATGTTCGGAAGCACGACGCTTTGCACGAAGTAGCAGCCAAGCAACAGAACAATCGGCGAAATGTCGATACCGCCCATGTTGGGAAGCGCCCGCCGGATCGGGCCCAGCAGCGGCTCAGTGACGGCGTTCAAACCCTCCCAGATCGAGCGCACCATCGGGTTGCTCGAATTGATGACGCCAAAAGCCATCAGCCAGCTCATGACCACGCCGGCAATAATTACATAGGTATAAAGATCAATAAGATAGCTGATGAATCTGAGAAGCTCGATCATGGATAACCTTGTTTGGGGGGTTGGCGCGGCGTCATCTAGCCCTGGTCCAATGCCGGCTGCAAGGGCCCCAGCATTAGCCGCCCAACATAAAATGTGAGCCAAGCCGCGATCCGGAAGGGGGCCGGCACTCGCATTGTGACGCCCAACACCGTCCGCCGCTTTCTTGACAGGCTCCTGTTTGCGCCGGTACACCAATCACCTGATCTCGGGGCTGTAGCTCAGTTGGGAGAGCGCGTCGTTCGCAATGACGAGGTCAGCGGTTCGATCCCGCTCAGCTCCACCAGCCTTCGCGTCTCAGATGCTTCGGCCCGGCATTCCGCAACTAGACTGCTTCGAGCCGCCAGATGTCGCGTCCAAAATTGCGCCTTTAATCTACCTTGAAGCGCAATTGCGCGTAGCTGAAATCTCACCGACAATGGGCAGCCGCGCCCAAGTCGATCGCCCCATCGCGGTCGTCGATGCCGTGCTTTTTTTCTGGCACGCCTTCGGCATGACACCGCCTCGCCTCACCCGGCATTGAATTTTTGAATTCAGCGCTGCACCCCATTCCCGATGACAAGCCAAACTCCTATCCGGTACTGGCGGCCGATACTTAGCTTCGGCCTTTTTCCAGGCACAACCGGCTCACAACCTCCAGTGACGCTTCCCAAAACCTCTACTTGTTGCTAAGTTTCCATGCAAATTGGAAACTAGGTTTAGAATTGGCCAAATGGAACGCGAGAGCACAGTCCTTATCGTTGCGAACATTGAGGCGGCTTGGCCGGCCCTGACCGACCTTCTGTCGGAGCGGCACGGCTACAGGGTTTTGACCGCTGAAACTGAAGCCGAGGCATTGAAAATTGCCCGCGACGTGCATGTCGATCTCGCGATCAGCGAAGAAGGCATCAAAGACCTGGACGGCTGCGGCTTCCTCGCGGGACTTCGCATTTCCCATCCCGACGTCGTGCGCGTGCTGGTCCTGTCGAAAGGATCTGAGCGGGCGAACAAAGCTGTCAAGGAAGCGTCGGTCTATCAGTACTTGCGCAAGCCGCTCGACGTCGAGCAGGCGGCATTGGTTGTTAAGCGCGGACTTGAGACGCGAGAGCTCGCCCGGCGTCACCGGCTGATCTCGCGCGAATTCAAAATGAGCGATGAGAGCTCGACTTTTGCAGCTCCTCATCACTTCAGTTTTCAGCCGCAGAGTCAGCGCTTTGAAAAGCTCGTCTACGTCAGCGAACGCATGGCCGCGTTATGCGATCTTGCCAAGACCGCAGCAAAAACCGAACTGCCGATCCTCATCCAAGGTGAAACCGGCACCGGCAAGGAACTTCTCGCCCGCGCCATTCACTACAACTCAACGCGCAAGACGAGTCCGCTGCTGGTGCAAAACTGCGGCGGCATGAATGACGAACTGCTGCAATCGGAACTCTTCGGCCATAAGCGCGGCGCGTTTACGGGTGCCGTGTCGGACCGGCTCGGCCTGTTTCGTGCCGGCGATGGCGGCACTGTTTTTCTTGACGAGATATCCGACGTCTCGCCGTCATTTCAGGTGTCGCTGCTGCGCTTTCTTCAGGAAGGCGAAGTCAAGCCGCTGGGAGCTGACAAAACGGTGCAATCGAATGTTCGCATTATTGCAGCATCAAACCGGCCGCTGGCGCAATTGGTAACCAAGGGCGAATTCCGCCGTGACCTCTATTACCGGCTCAAAGGTTTCGAGTTCGAAGTGCCGCCACTGCGCGATCGAATCGAAGATATCGCGGCGCTGGCGGAATTCTTTGCGGCCAAACACAGCGAAGCGACGGGCCGCAAAATACTCGGGCTATCCGCGAGCCTCATCGAAAAACTCTCGCACTACGAATTTCCCGGCAACATTCGCGAACTCGAAAACGAAATCCGCCGCATCGTGGTGCTGACGGGCGATGGGGAATATCTGACGACGCAACATCTATCGCCAAGTGTACTGTCGGCCACGCAGAAGCGGCAAACAGAGCCGCGCAACGCATTTTTGCCGAGCGGCGAAACGCTCAAAGATCAGGTAGAGAGCCTTGAACGTCATCTCGTTGAGAGTACACTGCACCGGTGCCGCTGGAACCAAAGTAAAGCCGCCGATGCGCTCGGTCTATCGCGCGTCGGTCTGGCCAATAAAATCCGGCGCTACGGTCTCAACGAGGAGGGCGCCGCGTGACAGGCGACGATGACAGAGATGGTGACGGCAGGGATGGAACCAAGCGGCGGCCGACCGTCGTTGCGTTTCCTTATTCGCGCGTTAGGCCAGCGAAGTCTACCGATCCCGAAGAGCCGATAATCTATGGCGTGGTGGCCGCTCAGCTCGGTATCCCCGCCGAGCAGACCACGGGTCACTGGTGCAGCCGATGCGGCAAGATTTGGTACGGCTATCCACTCGAAGTCGCGTGCCCGTTATGCGGCAACCGCCACGGCTGATTAGTGCCGGCGGACATGATTTTTCCCCAACCGGAAATTGCAAACACACTTCTCTATGGCAAAGATACTTTACAGAGTTTTTTTAAATTTTGTGCGATGCGACACCACTTAAAAACGCGTAATGCATTGATAATATTCAATGTTGTTTTACTTCTCAAACTGGCACGGCCCTTGCTGTCATTAACCTTTTAGAAGCGGATCCAACAGCTTCGCGGGTATTCAGGGAGAAGACCAATGGCCAATCTTTTGTGGCTCCAAGGCGGCGCATGTTCGGGCAATTCAATGTCATTCCTGAACGCCGAGGAACCGAGCGCATGCGATCTCGTCACCGACTTCGGCATCAATATTCTCTGGCATCCTTCGCTCGGTTTGGAGCTGGGGGAGAATGTGCAGAAGATGTTGCGAAAGATCATCGCGGGGGAAATCGCGCTCGATATCTTTGTTTTCGAAGGCACTGTAGTGAACGCGCCAGACGGCACGGGCGAATGGAATCGTTTTGCCGGCCGGCCGATGAAGGACTGGGTTCGCGAACTCAGTAAAGTTGCCGGTTATACTGTTGCGGTAGGCGATTGCGCCACGTGGGGCGGCATTCCGGCGACCGCACCCAATCCGTCGGAAAGCGTCGGCTTACAGTTTTTAAAACGCGGCCATGGCGGCTTCCTTGGTAAGGACTACACATCGAAAGCCGGGTTGCCGGTCATCAACATTCCGGGCTGTCCTGCGCATCCAGATTGGATCACGCAGATTGTCGTTGCGGTCGCAACCGGCCGGGGCGGCGATCTTTCACTCGATGACTTCGGCCGCCCCAAAACGTTCTTCTCGAGCTTCACGCAGACCGGCTGCACCCGGAACATGCACTTCGCCTACAAGGTCTCAGCGACTGAATTTGGCCAGCGCAAGGGCTGCTTGTTCTACGATCTCGGCTGTCGCGGGCCAATGACGCATTCGCCGTGCAACCGCATTCTGTGGAACCGCCAATCGTCGAAAACACGCGCTGGTATGCCCTGTTTGGGCTGCACGGAGCCTGAATTCCCATTCTACGAACTAGCGCCGGGCACTGTCTTCAAGACGCAGACCATGATGGGCGTGCCGAAAGACATGCCAACCGGCGTCGATAAGACTGGCTACGTGAAGCTCACTTCAGCTGCGAAGGCTGCCTCACCCAAATGGGCCGAGGAAGACATCTTCGTCGTGTGATGCAGCGCTCTAAAATAACAATCCGATCTTCTCAGGGAGAGGACACTCCAATGTCAGCAGCAGTACAAACCCTCGATATTTCGCCGGTCGGGCGCGTAGAAGGCGATCTCGACGTCCGCGTCGACATTCAAGATGGCGTTGTCGTCAATGCCTGGACGCAAGCCGAATTGTTCCGCGGCTTCGAAGTCATTCTGCGCGACAAGGATCCTCAGGCTGGTCTCGTCGTGACGCCGCGCGCGTGCGGTATTTGTGGTGCATCGCATTTAACGTGCGCCGCATGGGCGCTCGATACTGCGTGGAAGACCGAAGTTCCTCGCAACGCTATTCTGGCACGCAACCTCGGCCAAATCGTCGAGTCCTTGCAAAGCCTGCCGCGCCATCACTACGGTTTGTTCATGATCGACTACACGAACAAAAATTATGCCAAATCAAAATACTATGAGGAGGCGGTTAAACGCTGGGCGCCGTTTACGGGAAAGAATTACGAGGTGGGCATAACGATCTCGGGACGCCCGGTTGAAATTTACGCGCTTCTAGGTGGCCAGTGGCCGCATTCCAGTTACATGGTGCCAGGCGGCGTGATGTGCGCACCAACGTTGACTGATGTGACACGTGCCTGGTCGATCCTCGAACACTTCCGCCGCAACTGGATAGAGCCAATGTGGCTTGGCTGTTCGATGGAGCGTTACGAAAAGATCAGATCCTACGACGATTTCATGGCCTGGCTCGACGAAAAGCCCGAGCACGCCAATTCCGATCTCGGCATGTTCTGGCGCATGAGCATGGATATCGGTGCCCAGAAGTACGGCAAGGGCCATGGCAGGTTTATAAGTTGGGGCTATCTTCCGCACGAAGATAAATACAACAAGCCGACCATCGAAGGCCGCAATGCTGCGTTGATCATGAAGAGTGGCGTCTATGACGGCAAGAGCGACACCCACAAACTTATGGACCAAAAGTTCACGCGCGAAGACACGATGCACTCTTGGTATGACGAACCCGGCGGGAAGCATCCGTTTGATCGCGTGACGGTTCCGACCCGCAAAAACACGACGCAATTTGAGGGAAAGTATTCGTGGTCCACAGCTGTTCGCCATGACGAAAATGGGCGGCTTGAGGCCGGCCCGTTGTCGCGTCAGCTCGTTGCTGGCGGTAAGCACGGCGAATCTTGGCAGCACTACGATCCCCTGGTGCTCGATATGTACAAAAAGATGGGCGGTGCCAGCGTCGCGCTGCGCCACTTCGCCCGCATGCACGAATGCTGCAAACTGTATCGCGAGGCTGAGCGCTGCCTGCGCGAATTCAAGCTTAAAGATCAGTGGTACATCAAGCCGACAGAACGTGACGGTCAAGGCTGGGGTGCGACTGAGGCTATTCGCGGTGCACTGTGCCACTGGATCGATGTCCAGGGCGGCAAAATCAAGAACTATCAAATCATTGCACCGACGACATGGAACGTCGGCCCCCGCACCGACAACGGCGACCGCGGTCCGATGGAAGAGGCGCTTATCGGCACCCCGATAGCTGATTCCCACGATCCCGTCGAAGTCGGTCACGTTTGCCGGTCGTACGACTCGTGCCTCGTTTGTACGGTGCACGCCTACGACGCTAAGACCGGCGAACAACTGGCGCGCTTCAGAACAGCCTAAACTTTGGCTTCCTTTTCATGCGCGATCCGGTCCATAAAAACACAGCGGGACAACAGCGCAAACAAAGGGCAACGCCAGAATGAAGGGGTGCCTATGAGCGCTAACGGCAAGGATGAAGCTCTACTCAAGGTCATTGCTGACATGATGTCAGCTGGTCTTGAAACACAGACTGAACCTTTTCCCGAAACAGAGAAAGAGTTCGGCGCCATCCTTGCTGAATTGCGCCACCTCGATGTCCGCGACCTGAAGTCGAAGCTCGTGATCAGCGGCTTTGTCGACCATCCCCACGGCCCGGAAGAGCAACGTTGCCTTGAGTGCATGTATTACCTTGTGCACCGGAAATGGTGCGATCTTCCTGAGCTCGCCGTGCCTGTTGAGCCGCACTGGTGGTGCCGGTTGTGGCGAATTTGACCGCGCTATTTTTTATGGACATGTCGAGGTGACCCGTGACCGATGACACGAAAGCCAACGACGACAAGGTGCGCGGGGAAATAAGGTCAATGCTGGCGTCGGGGCTCAAGACGGAAGTCTTCCCGCGTGGCGATACCCATGATGACGTGCTGGCTATCATCAGCCAGCTTAGAGCCGGTGACGGCAGCCTCAAAACCCGTCTGGTCATTGGCGGCTTCACCGATCACACCATTGAACATGGCGGCCTCGAACAGCCGTGCGAGACTTGCATGTATTATCTCGTGCATCGTAAGTATTGTGAATTGCCAGAGCTCGATTGTCCGGTCGAACCGGAATGGTCGTGCCGGCTTTGGCGGATTTAGGGCCGTAGTTTAATCATGCAAACCGGAGTTTTGCGGCAATGATCGCCGTAATCGGATGCGGCAATGCCAATCGGACGGACGACGGTGCCGGTCTAGAAGTCATCCGCCTTCTGCGGCAAAGCAAAGCCATTACGTCACGAGGTGACGTCAAGCTGCTTGATGCAGGCACCGACGGTATGGCGGTCATGTTCGCCGCCTGCGGGTGCACGTCACTCATCCTCGTCGATTGCTGCAAAACGGGCGCCGATCCGGGAGCAACCTTCGAAGTTCCGGGGGAAGACCTCGAAAGCCCGCATCAGCCGTCACTCAACTTACATGACTTTCGATGGGATCACGCCATCTATGCAGGCCGGCAGATCTATCGCGATTCATTTCCTAAGGATGTGACTGCCTTCCTCATCGAAGGTTTTAGTCTGGAACTTGGATGCGGACTGACCGCGGACATTCGTGATGCGGCTGAAAAGGTGGCGGTGCGGATCGAGGCGCGCATAGCGGCAATTGCGGAAACTGTTGCTGATGCGATTTCGCTGCCATGAGCAACGCCTGCGTTCTCACGATCCGGCGCGGTGCGTTGTATTTCACACGTGACATCTATGAGCGTTTTTTCAACGGGCTCGACAACGTCGTCATGCTGCGCGATGGCAACGACCTGATCGTTCTTCCCGTGCGACACCAGTTTGCTGGCGGCTATGTCATCAAGCTCCGGACGGCGGCCGGCGATCGCACTGTGCAGGCCGCAGACTTTTTTCGCGATCATGGCATTGAAGATAAAATCGAGATGACGCTGCCTGCAAACTGGAGCGAGGATCGCGCTGCTCTGGTTGTCCCCGGCGCCTTTATATGACAACTTAGTTTGCATTATGTAATTGCTATAGACAAGTCTGTGACAATTTGCTTACCTTATCGCCAACAAAGTGAGCCATCCGCAGAGATGGCCATGTTGGGGAGGTCGGTAGCGTGGCGGTTGGAGTTGAAGAGCAAGTCCGTGCGGCGTTGACCGCCGCAGACGCTGATGCGGCAAGTCCGCAAGAGCGCGCCGAAATGCTGATGGAAATTGCCGTCGGCCTGCAAATCAAACCCAAATCACCCGACGAGCTTCGCGCCGCTGTCGAACTCTACGACCGCGCTATCGAAATTTGCCCACCAACGCATGCGCTTCTCGCGGCCCGCATTCAGGCGCGCAAAGCGACTGCCCTGCAAGCCGTGCCCGAGAGCGGAACTGCGTCGCTGGAAAAAGCCCGCGACGCTCTAGACGCCGCGATGCCGAGCATTCGTGCCCACGGCGAAGCCGAAGAATTGGCAGAAGCAGAAATGAATCTTGGGCTCATTTTGCAGAATCTCGCTGGCGCTAACAAGGCCCGCATCACAGACGCTATTGCTGCGTATCAACGCTCCTTGCGGACGTTCGACCGCGTCAAGTTTCCAGCAGAATTCGCAATCCTGCAAAACAATGTAGCCACAGCTTTTCTATCAATTCCCTTTTCCGATGAGCGCTCCAAGATGCGGGAAGCACTTGCGGTCCAAGCCTTCGAGGAAGGGCTTAAAGTGGTCAATCTGATCGACAGCCCGGCCGAATACGCGATGCTGCAGAACAATCTTGGCAACGCCTTGCAGTACGCCTCGTCGAGTCACGTCGTCGAAAACAACCTGCGCGCGCTCGAAGCTTACGATGAAGCATTGAAAGTGCGGTCGCGCGAGACGATGCCACATGAGTATGCGAACACAATTTCCAACAAAGCCAACTGTCTGTGGAATTTACCCGACGATGTCAGCAATCCGGACGCTGGCAATCGCCGCAACTTGGTGTTGGCACGCAATCTCTACGCCGAAGCGCGCGAACTCTTCAATGCTGCCGGAGACCTCGACAAGGCCCGTATTGTTGCTGAAGCCATCGATCAAATTGAACGCGAGACGCTTTCCGTAACGCCGCCCAACGGCCACGCCGCGCATGCCCACACCTCAAACTGATTTCGACACGCACTAGAAACGTGAAACACGACGGGAGATCGGGACCGATGATCGGAAACTTGCCTTTAGAAACCGCAGCTATTGCACTTGTTGCGGGAATAATTGCGTCGCTCGCAGGTGGCGCATTCGGCGGCGTACTGACGGGCGGTAAAGCGCTCGGGCCGCAGCTCGCAGCCTTCATGGGCTCGTTTTATGGCCAAGTTGCCGGCACCGCAGGTGTCGCGCTCGGGCTTCTCGTTTCGGCATTTATGGGTTGAGGGTCGGCAATGTTTGAAATGGTCAAAAACTCGATTGGACTCTTTTTGCGCGGCAGACTTTTTGCCGAACCAGCCAAGGCCTACATGCAGCTGATGCTGGGTGTCGGGTTCACAGTGCTGTGTTTCATTGCAGCCCTTCGCTTCGGCGGCGTTCCGCATTGGCTGGCAGCGGTGATTGCGGGTTTCCTCGGTGGTACCTTGCAGCCGTACCTTTTCCGTAACCTGCGTTACCGGTGAGGACGGCGTGACCGCAATCGAAACCATTTCAAGTGATCGCAACGATGTCGCCCATCTGGCGGGCGACATCGAGCGGCTTGAAATGATTTTCGAGAATTGGGATGAGACGCCGCGCGGTGCTGCCAAAGCATATGGTCTGGCGATTGAAGCCTTGAATGGCGAAGCCATGCGGCGGCTTGTTTCGGCCTTGAAACGAGACCCCGCTGCGCTAGCGGCTATGAAATCGGCCGTCAATGACGAAGTCGTTTACGCAGTTCTCCGCCGCCACGGAATTATCAAGCCAAGCCTAACTGAGCGCGTCGAAGCGGCCCTTGAAGGTATCCGGCCCATGCTGGCAACGCACGGCGGTGACGTTGAGCTGGTCTCTATCGCGCCGCCGGCCATTGAGGTTCGCTTTACCGGCGCGTGCGACGGATGTCCGGCATCGCAATTGACGTTCCACGCTGGCGTCAAAAAAGCCGTCGAGGACGCCTGCCCGGAGATCACCGAAATTCTCCAGGTTAAAGGAACAGGTGCAACGACTGCTGACGGCGAAAGCGTGCGTTTCGTCAGCCCGTTCGCGCTCGGGGCGGGCGGCAAGTGGCACTTAGCCGCCAAACTGAATGAAATTCCCGAAGCCGGCGTCAAGGCCGACATTCTCGACGGCGAAAAAATTCTTCTGTCGCGGCGTGGGTCAATCGTGACGTGTTTCCAGAACGCCTGTGCCCATCTCGGCCTCACCCTCGACGACGGCGAGGTTGAGAACGGTATCATCACCTGTCCCTATCACGGCTTTCGCTACGATCTCTCAAGCGGCGAGTGTCTCACCGCGCCCGCCGTTCAATTGCAGCCTCACGCCGTCCGCGTCATTGGCAACCGTGTCGAAGTGAGGTTGCAAAAATAGTCATGCGTGTTTCGTTGAGTCCTGTCCGCAAGCCCTTGCCAGCAAATTTTGCAGCCGTTGGAACGGCGCTGCTGGATGAGGCGGGTGCGCGCGTTATCCTCGGGCAGAAACCCTCCTTGGATGGCCTCGCAGCACCGATCCGCCCGGCTGCGGATTCCTTATTTGGTCCCCGCGGCGCGACGCTAGCGGCACCGGGCGGGCCACTTTTCGTTTGCGACACTGGGCATCATCGCCTTCTCATTTGGAACACTGCGCCAACACAGGATCGCACACCTGCAAACCTGCTCATCGGCCAGCCGGATTTTCAATCCGAGGGCCGCAATGGAAAATCGGATGTCGGTGCGGCAACGCTGAATGTGCCAACGGGCGTGGCGGCTGCGGATGGTATTCTGGCTGTTGCGGATGCCTGGAATCACCGCGTTCTCCTTTGGCACGGTTATCCCACGCACTCGAAGCAGCCGGCCGACGTCGTTCTAGGTCAGGCCGATTTCAAATGCGGACTTGCCAATCGCGGCACGAGCGTCGCGTCCGCTGATAGCCTCAATTGGTGCTACGGCGTCGCGATCGACAACGGCTCACTTTACGTCGCTGATACCGGCAACCGCCGCGTTCTCAAATGGAATCGAATTCCGGTGTCGAACGGCACGCCCGCCGATCTCGTCCTCGGCGAAACCGATTTCATCACGCGCGACGAAAATGCAGGCCGCGCACCCGGCGCAACGGGGATGCGGTGGCCGCATGGGATCGTCGTTCATAAAAACCGGCTCCTTGTCGCCGACGCTGGCAACAACCGGATCATGGTGTGGGACAGCACGCCCAAGCAAAACGGCACACCATGTTCGTTTGTCCTTGGGCAAAACGATTGCTGTAGCGTCGATCATAACCAGGCGGCCTATTACCCAACACCAGCCGCCCTCAACATGCCGTATGGTTTGGCTGTGCTCGGCAGCCATCTGGTCAGCGCAGATACAGCGAACTGCCGCGCCGTCGGCTTTGATCTGGACGCACTGGCAATGAATGCGCCTGCGATATGCCTCGCAGGCCAACGCACATTCCAAGACAAAGGTGAAAATCGCTGGGGGCAACCCGGGCGCAATACTTTGTGCTGGCCGTACGGCGTCGCCGCATCGGGCAATACTCTGGTGATCGCCGACAGCGGCAACAATCGCGTGTTGCTGTGGGACGGTGCGCCATGAACACCGTCCCCCGTTTGTTGCCGAATTCAGCCTCAAAAGGTATTGAAATTCGCGTCCGTGGCCGGGTTCAAGGTGTCGGCTTCCGGCCGATGGTCTGGCGGCATGCGCGCGAACTCGGATTGAACGGCGTCGTGTTCAACGATGCCGAAGGCTTGCTGATCCGTGCCAGGGGCAGCGCTGCATCGGTTTGGGAGTTGATCGAGCGGTTAGAAAATGAGCCACCGCCACTCGCGTCCGTAGAAGGCATTGAACTTGCAGCCTACGAAGGCGCGCTCCCTGCTCCGTTCGAGATTGCTAGCAGCGGCGAGGGTAAAACCAACACTGACGTCGCGCCCGACGCTGGCATGTGCCCTGATTGCGAGCACGACGTCTTCGATCCATTTTCGCGCCGGTTCCGCTATCCGTTCACCACGTGCACCAATTGCGGGCCCCGCCTGTCCATCGTTGCGCGCATGCCATACGACCGCGCTACAACAAGCATGGCGGGCTTCGGCCTTTGCCCGGCTTGCGCCGCTGAATATACAAATCCCGCCGACCGGCGCTTTCACGCCGAGACGACGGCGTGCCACATCTGCGGGCCGAAGGCTCGTTTGATCCGTTTCGACGGCAAAGCTTTCAGCTTCGAACAATCGTCTATGCTTGATGACGTCGATGGCGCTCTGGGCCTTATTCAAAAGGGCGAAATCGTTGCGGTAAAGGGCATCGGCGGATATCAGCTCGCCTGTGACGCTACACGTGAAGTTACTGTGCAGCAGTTACGTGAGCGCAAGCTTCGGGATCGCAAACCGTTCGCGCTGATGGCCCGAGACCTCGAAGTCATCCGCCGCTATTGCACCGTGACGACGGATGAAGACCAGGCGTTGACCAGCCCTGCCGCACCAATTGTGTTGCTCAAGGCCGATGGCGCCGAACGCTTGCCTGATGCGGTTGCACCCGGATTGAGCACCCTCGGCTTTATGCTGCCAACGACGCCGCTTCACGCCCTGCTGATGCGCCGCATGAATCGTCCGGTCGTCATGACGTCGGGAAATTTGTCCAACGCCCCGCAAGTCATTTCGGACGAAGAGGCTAGGGTTCAGCTCTCGGGCATCGCGTCATATGCCGTTGTCCACAATCGCGACATTCTCAATCGTGTCGATGATTCCGTTGTGCGCTTCGCTGCCGGATCAATGCGTGTTTCCCGCCGCGCCCGTGGCTATGCGCCCTCTTCCGTGCGCATGCCCGCAGGCTTTGAAAAGCACACCGGGATTTTGGCCCTCGGAGGTGATCTCAAATCCGCATTCTGTCTTGCTAGTGCGGGCGCGGCGGTTCTTTCTCAGCACATCGGCGATCTCGATGATGCAGCAACGCTTCAAGACTTCGCGCACGCGATTGACCTTTATCGCGAGATGTTTGATTCAGCACCACAAGTCATCGTTTCGGATTTGCATCCAGATTATCGCAGCGCGGCCTACGCGCGGAAGCTTTCGCAATCGCTGAAATTGCCGCTGTGTCAGGTGCAGCATCATCATGCGCACGTCGCTAGTTGTCTTGCGGAGAATGGCCGGGCACTCGACGCAGCGCCGGTCCTTGGCATCGCGCTAGATGGCCTCGGCTACGGTTTAGACGGCGAAATCTGGGGTGGCGAATTCCTGCTTGCCGACTATCGCCGCTTTGAACGCATCGGCACGTTCAAGCCAGTTGCGATGCTGGGCGGTGATCAAGCATCGCGCGAGCCGTGGCGCAATCTCTACGCCCACCTGATGGCTGAGATGGGCTGGGCGAATTTTGCCATAAACTTCGCCGATCTCGACGTCCATCAAGCTTTGGCCGCCAAGCCGCGAACGATCCTTGACGTTATGCTGCGCGATGGCGTCAACGCGCCAAAGGCGTCGTCGTGCGGACGGTTGTTTGATGCTGCTGCGGCGGCGATGGGCCTGTGCTTTGAAAATCAAGGCTACGAAGGCGAAGCCGCGATCCGCCTCGAAGCTATTGCCGATGAAGACGCGCTCAGAAGCGAGGATACGGCGCTTGAATATCCCTTCGCTATTCCGCGTCTCAAGGGCTCGAACCTGCCATACATCGAGCCGCTCGGCGTTTGGAACGCGATTTTGGGCGACCTCATTTTAAAGACGCCGCCCGGCGTAATGTCGGCACGCTTTCATCGCGGCCTAGCGCGCGCCATTTCTGGCATGGCCACAAAACTTTGCAAACGCGACAGCACAGACGGCGCGCGTTTCGATACCGTGGCGCTGTCGGGCGGCTGCTTCCACAATCGCATCCTTTTAGAACAGGTTGTGGGGCTGCTTGAAGCCGAAGGCTTCGAGGTTCTCACGCAATCGAAAATTCCGTCCGGCGACGGCGGCTTGGCACTTGGTCAAGTAGCGATCGCCGCCGCTCAACTGCTCGACAAAAATCATAGCAACACTGTTAGAGGAAATATCCCATGTGCCTCGGCATCCCCGGACGGATCGTAAAAATCGACGACGTCACCAAGAAGCTGGCGACCGTCGATGTGAGCGGTATCAAGCGGCAGGTCAACATCGCTTGCATTGTCTCGGAGGATCACCCGGTCGCGTCCTGCGTCGGCGATTGGGTGCTGGTGCACGTCGGCTTCGCGATGAGCCGCATTGATGAATCTGAGGTGGCGCAAACGATGAAAATTTTAACTGAGCTCGGTGAAGCGCAAGCTGAAATGGAAGCTATGCGGCTCACCGGAACACGATAGGAAAGCTTATCATGGCCAACGAAAAGGAACTTTCGGGCCTTTATCCGTTTTTGCACGGCAAGGCCCAAGACCCTGGCAAAGTTGATGCCGCGCTGCTGCATTCGGTCGCTGAAAAATCGCGCGAAAGCCGGGAAACTAACGCCGAATTCTTCGGTGCGTGCGGGCCAGCGCTCGTTGCTGCCGCCAAAGCAGTGGCGAACATCTATCGCAATAACGGCCGGCTGTTTTCGATGGGCAATGGCGGATCGAGCTGTGACGCCTCCCACGTCGCCGTCGAATTCGTTCATCCCATTACAGCCGGGCGTCCGGCACTTGCAGCAACCAACTTGCTCGCCGATATTGCGATGATTTCAGCCGTCGGCAATGACATCGGTTTCGAGCATGTGTTTGTGCGCCAATTGATTGCACAAGGGCGTTCCGGCGACGGTCTGGTCGGCATATCAACGAGCGGCAATTCCAGCAATCTCATCGCGGCCTTCGCCAAGGCTAAGGAGATGGGCATCGTTACCATTGGCCTCGCAGGTGGCGACGGCGGGCGCATGAAAACGTCAGGTACGGTCGACTACTGCCTGACGGTACCAACGCACTCCATTCATCGCACGCAGGAATGCCACGTCATTGCCTATCACATTCTCTGGGATCTGGTGCACACGCTGCTGGCCGACGATCGCGGTTCGGCGGTGAGCAAAGGAGCGGCCGCATGAAATACGTTGATGAGTTTCGCGACGCCGGCAAAGCGAAGTCCCTCATTCGCGAAATTGAGGTGCTCGCACGATCGATCCCGATCGCCAAAGAGCGGCCTATCGCGATCATGGAGGTTTGCGGCGGGCATACGCATTCGATTTTCCGCTATGGCCTTGAAGGCATGTTGCCGAAGGAGATCGAACTCGTGCACGGGCCTGGATGCCCAGTGTGCGTGCTGCCTATGGGCCGCGTCGATGACTGCATCGCCATTGCCGAGAGGCCTGAGGTGATTTTCACGACGTTCGGCGATGCCATGCGCGTTCCCGGCTCCAAAAAAAGCCTGCTGCAAGCAAAAGCGGACGGCGCCGATGTGCGCATGGTCTACTCGCCGATGGATGCCTTAGCGCTTGCCAAGAAAAACCCAGACCGCGAAGTGGTGTTCTTCGGCATCGGCTTCGAGACGACCATTCCATCGACGGCGTTGACAATTTTGC
>JAYUCQ010000060.1:0-6101 GCA_043740265.1 Hyphomicrobium sp. | reverse complement strand
ATTCGGCGCGGGTTCACCAATCAGGGAAGCTAGTCCGCGGCCCAGGCGGCTTTTCGGCAGGGGAGAATTCATAGATCTCGCGTGTCCCTTGAATGCTTCTTGAGTTTTGTGATGACGCGACTTAACTCATTGATTTTAAGCAGCTTTATGCTGACGCTCACGATTGATAATTTCCGTCGCCAAGCGAATGTAAGCTTGGCTGCCAGCGCAATCATAATCGTAGAGCAGGATCGGCTTGCCGTGCGACGGCGCTTCAGCGACGCGCGTGTTGCGCGGGATCACCGTCTCGTAGACTTTCGGACCGAAGAAGGCGCGGACGTTCTCGGCCACTTCCTTCGACAGCGACGTGCGCTGGTCGTGCATCGTCAGAACCACGCCTTGGATTTCAAGCTGCGGATTGAGCGTGGCGCGGATCTGATCGATGGTGTCCTTCAACTGCGAAATGCCTTCGAGCGCGAAGAACTCGCACTGCACGGGAACGAGTACCGCATGTGCCGCGCTCATCGCGTTCAGCGTCAGCACATTGAGTGACGGCGGGCAGTCGATTAACACGTAACTGAACGGCACATCTTGCGGCCGCGCTCTCTGCTGGCCGATCAGCGCGCCAACTGCATCGCGCAGTTTGAACGGCCGCGTGCCGTCGTTGGGGAGTGCGGCTTCCACCCCGACGAGGTCGTTGTTTGCGGGTACGACATAGAGGCCGGGAACAGCGGTTGCGAGGCTGGCTTCAAGCAAGCTGGCTTCACCTGTCAGAACGTCGTAGCTCGTCTTGATACGGGCTTCTGCCGAAATACCAAGTCCTGTCGAAGCATTGCCCTGCGGGTCGAGATCGAGCACCAGCACGCGCTCGCCAACTGCCGCCAAGGCCGTGCCGAGATTGATCGCCGTCGTCGTTTTACCGACGCCGCCCTTTTGATTGGCAATGGAAATGACGCGCGGTCCAACAAACGAACCGCCTGCCCCACCCATACCTGAAATATAGCCGGCCACGGGGTAACCCCTCCGATTTGACCTTACTTCAACGCTTTGTGACTAGACCCAGACTTGCTAAGCGCTGACAGCCTCAAAACGCGAGCTTCGCGATCCGTTAAGCTCGGCAACAACTCAGACTGAAATGTCCAGCTTCGTGCAGCTTCTTCAAGTTCAGCCGCAACGTCCCGGCCTTTCAAGAACAATCCGACCGTCGCTACGCCAAAATACGGGGCTACCAGGGGAAGTAAACGTGGCAGCGGCGCCAGAGCCCGGGCAGTGACGCGATTAACCTCCCCGACACTAGCAGGTGTTCGCGGCAGTTCGATCCTGTCCGCCACGATCTCCACAGCAACTCCGGTCTCGCGGGCGACTTCGCGTAAGAAAGCTGCTTTCCGGGTATCGCTTTCGATGAGGGTGTGGCGAGTGCCGCCCTGTTCCGCCGCCATGATTGCCAGAACCAGGCCGGGAAACCCTGCGCCGGAGCCGAGATCGAGCCAATGCTGTGTGTTTTCGGCGCCGTAGTGGGCCAACTGCGCACTATCGGCGAAATGGCGGTGCCAGACGTCGTCTAGGGTACTTGGCGCGACAAGGTTTATCGTCTTCTGCCAGCGTTTTAACAGGGCCGCATAGGTTTCGAGGCGGGCAACGGTTTCACGTGAAACTGCGAACGCCGTCTGGAACGCGCCTGGCCCGTCAATATGCTTAATTTTGAGAGACTTATCCCCGCCCATCTCAGGCGCGCTTACGTTGGCCGCTGGCGGCTTTTATGTGCCCGAGCAGGACCAGTAATGCAGCTGGCGTCATGCCCTCCAGGCGGCTCGCCTGGGCGATTGTGGAGGGCTTCTGGCGGGCGAGCTTGCTGCGGATTTCGGCTGACAGGCTGGGCACCGCCGCGTAGTCGAAATTAACCGGAATCATTAACGATTCGTCGCGTTTGACCGCTTGAACATCGTCGTCTTGGCGGCGGACATACGACGCATAACGGGCATCGACTTCGAGCTGCTTGGCCGTGGCTCCGTGCAGGCATTTGAGTTCAGGCCAAACGTTCTTTAGCCGGACCAAATCAATATCTGGGAAGGCCAGCAGCTCGAATGCTGTGCGCCGCTTGCCGTCGCGATTAATAGCAAGCCCGTGCTTGGCCGCTTGATCAGGCGTCAAGCTGAGCTGGTTCAATAAGGTGAGACCGTCTGCGAGGGCCTGAGCCTTGGCGGCATAAGCTGCCTGCCGGACACTACCCACGACGCCCAGCGCCGAACCAATGGGTGTCAGCCGCTGATCGGCGTTATCGGCCCGCAGCTTCAAGCGGAACTCGGCGCGCGACGTGAACATGCGATACGGCTCGGAAACGCCGAGCGTGACCAGATCGTCGATCATGACGCCGAGATACCCGTCGGTCCGCGACACGCTGAAGTCCGCCACGCCGCCACCTGCCAGCCGGGCCGCGTTGATGCCTGCAGCTAAACCCTGCGCGCCAGCCTCTTCATAGCCCGTCGTGCCGTTGATCTGTCCGGCAAGAAAAAGCCCCGGCAGCCGCTTGACCTCGAGGGCCTGGGTCAGCTCACGCGGATCAACGTAGTCGTATTCGATGGCGTAGCCGGGCCGCTTGATGATGACGTTTTCCAACCCCGGCATGGTCTTCAGGAAGGCTTCCTGCACGTCGACGGGCAGCGATGTCGAGACGCCATTGGGATAAATCGTGTCGTCGTCCAACCCCTCCGGCTCGAGGAATATCTGGTGCGAAGACCGGTCGGCAAAGCGCACGACCTTGTCTTCGATGGACGGGCAATAGCGCGGCCCGACGCTGCCGATTTGACCGGAATACATAGGCGAACGTGAAAGGTTGGCGCGGATGATATCGTGCGTCGCTGCCGTCGTTTTAGTGATGCCGCATGCAATCTGACGCGTCGTGATCTTGCCGGTGAGGAATGAAAACGGCACCGGATCGGCATCGGCTTCCTGCATTTCGAGGCCGGACCAGTCGATTGATTTGCCGTCGAGACGGGCAGGCGTGCCAGTCTTCAGCCGGCCTAGGTTCAGCCCGAGGGCATAGAGGCGGTCAGACAGTTTCAGAGCCGGAGCTTCCCCCGCGCGCCCGGCCGGGATCTTCTGCTCGCCCATATGGATCAGGCCGTTTAGGAACGTGCCCGTGGTCAACACGACGGCACGCGCAGGCAAGTGGCGGCCGTCAGCGAGGATCACGCCGGCGACCTTCCCGTCCTCGACAATCAAATCCTCAACCCCGCCTTCAATGACGGTCAGGTTCGCGGTTTCCGCAATCGCCGTCTGCATGGCTTGGCGGTAGAGTTTGCGGTCGGCTTGGGTGCGGGGGCCGTGTACAGCCGGACCCTTGGAGCGATTGAGTAGCCGGAACTGAATACCCGCCTGATCTGCGACGCGGCCCATCAGGCCGTCCAGCGCGTCGATTTCGCGGACCAGGTGCCCCTTGCCCAGCCCGCCAATCGCCGGGTTGCACGACATCTCACCTATGGTCGCCGCGTTGTGGGTGACCAGAGCCGTCCGCGCGCCCATGCGCGCGCTGGCGGCCGCGGCCTCACAGCCAGCATGACCGCCGCCAACAACGATGACATCGAATGAGGTCCCTTTGCTCATGCCTCACGACCTATCGCATCCCGGCCTGCAGAAAAAGCGATTTCACGTGAAAAAAGCGTTGTATTACGCCGGGGCCCGCTCGTTCACCACCACCTGACCCCCAACGAACTTGCGAAAGTCCGAGTGCACAACATCGAACTGCCGGCGCTCCAGGCAATGGAACCCTGCGAGCGTTCCAGCAAAGATCTCGCCGCTGCCGGCCACAGTTTTGCTGATCGCGTCTCCGAAGCTGTCATCCGGCCGGAACGAGCCAGTGCGGTAGAAATGAGCGAAATCCGCAAGCGCACTCGATTTCCAAGCAAAGCCGTTTGTACAAAAAAGCATCGCGACCGGAGCCCGCTGACGATCCACCAGTGCCGCGGCTTTTTTTTCAAGTTCTATTGTTCTGCGGAGGAAAGTCAGGCGCGCATTGAGTTCGCGGCTGGCAGCACCGGCGCCTGCCCTTCGCCGCGACCGGATCATCTTGACCTCCTGCGCCGGGTCCTCCGGCGCTCGATCAAAACGCGGCGGCTCAAAGTCCGGGCCGCGCCATTCCGGGGATACCGTTTTGACGTCGATCCAAGCCACCGGCCGGCCCACAGACATCACGCAAAAATCGATAGACTTTCTGCTCCCGGTCAAGGCCGGCTCGTAGGCTAGCAGCTGACCTGGCTCCAAACTCGAGAGCAAAGCTGCAGCTGTCGCCAGTTCATTGATTTTTTCTTGCACAGCGCGAGCAGCGGCGGCATCACGGCGTCGACGCCAGAGATCACCGGAACAGGCAAATTCGTCCAGCAGACGCGGGGAACCAGCAAACGCCGCCTCAGCGGCGAATGCCAATTGGTAATCCGCTAAAGCCTGTTCGACCAACTCATCCAGCCGCTCTTGCCACCCAGCCATTGCTGTGTCCTCGCAAAACATACCCAATCGCATCAGGGCTCGCAGCGTCCCAGGCATTGGGCGCGAGTGAAATGTGCAATTGCCTTTCTGGCCTGACGGGATGACAGATGACCGTCACTTCCCAATGCAGAACCGGCTGAAGATTTGGTCCAGGACATCCTCGACATTGACGCGGCCGGTGATGCGCCCCAGCGCGTGGCCGGCGCGGCGGACGTCCTCGGCGCGGAGTTCCAGGGCGCCGGTGTCCCCTCCCAAAAAGTCCCCGAGGCTCGCGGTAGCGGTTTCAAGGTGCTGGCGGTGCCGGGCCTGCGCCACAACTGGCGCGCCCGTGTCGTTGCCCATCGCCTCGGCGGCGCGGGCGGCAATGGTGCGGATCAGGGTGTCGATACCAGCGCCGGTTTTGGCGGAGATGGGCAAGGGCGGAGATTCCCTTCCCCCCTTGTGGGGGAGGCCGGGAGGGGGGGAATCGCAATTGTCAGCAGTTGGGATTCCCCCCACCCCTAACCCCTCCCCACAAGTGGGAGGGGAAAACGCAAGATCCACCTTCGTCCGAACCAGCAAACTCGTTTCACGTGAAATTTCGCTTGGCGGCGACTCGAGTCCGGTTTGGCTCAGCCACAACGTCAGATCGGCTACGCGGGCCGCGGCGAGACTGCGCCGGACGCCTTCCTGCTCGACGATGCCAGCGGTCACGCGAATACCCGCCGTGTCGGAAACGATCACAGGATAGCCGTCGAGATCGAGGCGGACTTCGATGACGTCGCGCGTTGTCCCGGCTTCTTCCGAGACGATTGCGGCGTCGCGCCGGGCGATCGCGTTGAGCAGGCTCGACTTGCCGGCGTTGGGCGGCCCGAGCAGAGCGACGCGAAAACCGTCGCGGAGGATTTCGCCCCGGTGGCCATCGTCGAGATGGCGGGACATTTCATCTAAGAGTGGCTGAGCCCGCTTGCGCGCCATCTCGAATGACGAAGCTGAAACGTCACCTTCGTCGGAGAAGTCTATGGCCGCTTCGGTCAGGGCGGCGATCTCGATCAGGCGAGCCCGCCAGCCCTCGTACAAACTGGAGAGCACACCGCCGGACTGAAACGCCAAGCTCCGCTGGGCTTCGGTTTCGGCTTCGACTAGGTCGGCCAGCGCTTCGACTTCGACCAGGTCGAGCTTGCCGTTGTTGAAAGCGCGGCGGGCAAATTCACCCGGCTCGGCCATCCGGCACTCTGGGATCGTGCCCAGCGCCTCAAGCACAGCCCGCACAACGGCGCGGCCACCATGAACCTGGAACTCGGCCACGTCCTCGCCGGTTTCACTCGCGGGGCCGGCAAAGAACAGCACGACCGCCATGTCGAGGAGTGCCCGCGTCTGGGGATGCACGATACGGCGAAAACCGGCCCGGCGGTCCAATACCTCAGGCGCCGACATGAGCGACATCACGCGACGGACCCCCGGTCCCGAAATGCGAATAACGGCGACGCCAGCCCGGCCGGCGCCGCTCGAAAGGGCGAAAATTGTGGAGGCGATGATTTTGGCAGCGTCTGTCATCACCTTCGCGTATCCGTAGATGTCAGCGACCGCAACTCAATCAAGCCCGGAACGTCAATGTCCGAAAACCGCCTGCACCTCGAGACCAGCCCCTATCTGCTCCA
>JAYUCQ010000059.1:0-6102 GCA_043740265.1 Hyphomicrobium sp. | reverse complement strand
GCAAGGGTATGCCGGTGCTGCGCACCAAGGTCACCGGCGACATGTACATTCAGGTCGAGGTCGAGACGCCGAAAAATCTGACGCGGCGCCAGCGCGAGTTGCTCGAAGAATTCGAAACATCCAGCCACAAGGACAACAGCCCCGAGAGCGCCGGGTTCTTCACCCGCGTCAAGGATTTCTTCGAGGGCAAGGGCAATTAAGGCTGCAATTGGCGCTTCTGTGTGAAAGCCGGTAGGCTTCGGCCAACGTACACCTTCATAATTCTGATTTTTCGCCCCCAACTCTTCCCCAGGAACCACCGCCCGTATGCCCAATTCATCGAAGTCCGAGCCGCGCCTGCTCTTCTTTGCCGGCAGCGCACGGGAAAAATCCTGGAACAAGAAACTCGCCAAGCTTGGTGAGATGATCGCCGACGCCAACGGCATCAAAGCGACGTTTGCAGATCTCGCCGACTATCCGATGCCGGTCTACTGCGGCGACATCGAAGCCAAAGACGGTCCGCCGGAGAACGCCCGCAAATTGAAAGCGCTGATGAAAGTCCATTCCGGTATTTTCATCGCCAGCCCGGAATACAACGCCTCGTTTTCGGCTTTGCTGAAAAACTCCATCGACTGGGTCAGTCACACGCGCGACGACGGCGAACAGCCGCTTGAAGTTTTCAAGACCCGCGTGTTCGCAGTTGGCAGCGCCTCTCCCGGCGGCATGGGCGGACTGCGTGGCTTAACGCAATTGCGCATCGTGCTCGAAATCGGGTGCGGCGCGCTGGTGCTGCCGGACCAGTTTGCTGTGCCGCGCGCGATCGAAGCTTTCGACGAACACGGGCATCTAAAAAACAAAGACAGCCAGGAAGCCTTCAAGCAATTGATCCAAAAACTGGCGCGGGCAGCGCATGTGTTGCACGGGTAATTGAAAACAGGGCCGCGCTATGGACAACGCCACACGGGACAAACTCATCGTCGCACTGGATTTTCCGGCCTACGATGACGCGCGCGCGTTGGTTGAAACGCTGGGCGATACGGTCAGCTTTTACAAAATCGGCCTTGAATTGCTGTTCTCTGAGGGGCTCGCACTAGCGTCTGAATTGAAAAACGACGGTAAGCGCATTTTCCTCGACATGAAGTTCCTCGACATCGGCAATACGGTCGAAAAAGCCGTGGCGGGCGTTGCGCATCTCGGCTTCGATTTTCTCACTATTCACGGCACCGATACGAAGACGATGAAAGCCGCCGTAAAAGGCCGGGGCACGTCATCGCTGAAACTGCTCGCCGTCACCGTGCTGACCAGCCTCGATCAGACCGATCTCAACGACCAGGGAATTTTGATGACGCCGGGCGAACTGGTGCTGAAACGCGCCCGGCTGGCACAGGAGGCGGGCATGGACGGCGTCATTGCATCAGGCCAGGAAGCAGCAAGCGTGCGTGCCGCAACGGCGAAAAATTTTCTGATCGTCACGCCCGGCATCCGTTTGCCCGGCGGCGAAGCTGGCGATCAACAGCGCATCACGACGCCGGAAGATGCGCTTCGGGCCGGTGCCAATCACCTCGTCGTTGGCCGGCCGATTACGGCTGCAAGCGACCCGAAGCGTGCGGCTGAAACCGTGCTTGGGCATATCAAGCTGGCTTAACCAGCGTCATCCCCGCCACATCCTCGCCGCATCACCACCACGCCCGCTCCCAACTCGCCGTTTACGAAGCGTTAAGTTTAATCAGTGATGACTGTTGTGGTTAACAGTTAGGCCCGGATTTATTGCGTTTTGGCGGGGTTTTGCATGTGGGGTAGCGCAGGTACCGGACGGCTTCGAAAAGCCGCCAGCGGCCTTCTGTGGGCCATTGCGACACTCTCCAGCGCAAGCCTCTCGACCGGCGCGGCAGCAGCGGCAGACTCCGCCGCTTTAAAGCCCATTCCGGTGGAAACCTTAACAGCGCTGCGCCAGAAAGTTATCCCCGCAGCCGCGCCGATTTACATTCGCATCTTCAAGGAAGACTCCGAACTTGAAGTCTGGAAGGCGCGGCCTGACGGCCGCTACATGCACATCAAGACGTTTCCCATTTGCAATTGGTCGGGCGCGCTTGGACCGAAAACAAAACTCGGCGATCAAATGGCGCCGGAAGGTTTCTACGGCTTTAGCGCCGGTGGCCTGAAGCCCGATAGCAAGTATCACCTGGCGATCAACGTCGGCTATCCCAATGCGCTGGACCGCGCGCTTGGCCGCTCCGGTGATTTCATCATGGTGCACGGCAAATGCGCCAGCATCGGTTGTTTTGCCATGACGGATGACCTGATCGAAGAAGTCTATGCCTTGGCGCGTGACGCGATTGAAGGCGGCGAGCAGCGCGTGCCGGTGCACATTTTTCCGTTCCGCATGACGGCGGCAAACATGAAGCTGCACGCTGATCATCCCGCGCAAGCAACGTGGGCGCCGCTAAAAGAAGCCTTCGACGATTTCGCAAAGACGCAAGTTCCGCCGCGCACCGGCGCTTGCGGCGGGCACTACGTCGTCAATTCGATTGCGCCGCTGGACGGCAATGCGGCTGATGCGTGCCCGTCACGCCTTGGCAAACTGCTGGCAATGATATCGCCCAAAAAAGCCCGCAAGCTTGCCGCCGCCAATACGCCGCTGATCGCCGACGGCCCGAAAACGCGGACGATTGAAAACATTTCCGCCTGGGAAAAGCCAAGTGCTGGCGCAATGATGCTTGGTTTCGGCAGTAGCGGCGAGAGCAGCAAAGCCCGCAAGGATGCGGCCAAATCCGCGGGCGAAATCAGCGGCAGCATGACGCCGTTTTTGGACCAGCAGTAAATCTGTAGAGCTCAACCGCGCGTAAAGCGTTAAGAAGTTTACAAACCGAGTTCAGATTTCACAGCGGCAGGCTTCAAGCCGGGCTCACGGAGCAACCACGTTGGCTAAAACAAAATTGAACTTGCGAGCAGCGTCGGCCGTCATGGGATCGCTGGCCGCAGTGGTGTTGTCGTCCGCAGCCGCACAGGCCGAGACAGCGTTCAAGCGTATTCCAACACAGTTCATCGCCGCCTTGGGTGATCCAAGCGCGACGTCTGGAACAGGTGCCGAATCGTGGGGGGTGTGGCGGCAAGATCCAGGCCCGCGCGGCGTGCGGCTGGAAAACTACGATCAACTCAAAGCCGGTGGTGGCGTCGCGCCCGCGCAGTGGATTTTCGACACCAAAGACTGGTGGCTTGAAGAGCACGGCTTGATGATGGAGAAGCCGGACTTCCAGCTAGCCGCCGGCAAATATATGGTGACGGGCGATCGCGAGGTGACGGCCATATTGACGATTTACGCGAAAGACTCTGATGGCACGCAGCGTTGGGACCTCGACAAGAGCGCAAAGCTCTATGATGTCACGCATTTGCCGTGCCGCTCGGCGCGCTATTCGCCGGTGACGGCAGAGAGTTCGTGTTCGCCCTCCAAGGCGCAGAAATCTGCTTTTCCAGTGACGCCTGGGGCTCTGATGCCCGCCGTCGAGGGCTGCAAAAAGCAAGACTACGCCGTTTTGTTCGTCATCGCAGTGGCGGCAGACAACTGATTGCTGACGGCCGGAATGACGCGGTCATTTGCAATATCAGAAGGCTGCTGTTGCGAACCGGCAGCCGCCCGGGCTAAGCCACTCGGCAGGATCATTGAACCCTGAGAGACCGCAATGCCCAAAGGATACGTCATCGCCCACGCCACTGTCAGCGACGCTGAAAAGTGGGCGCAGTACGCCGCGAAAACCAAGATCGCGCTCGATAAGTACGAGGGCCGGCCGATCGTGCGCGGCGGTAAGTCCGAGATCATCGAAGGCAACGGCACGGCGCGCAACGTCATCCTCGAATTCCCAAGCTACGACCACGCGCTCGGCTATGCCAAGTCGGCGGAATACGCGACCGCGAAGGCTTTGCGCCAGGGTGCCGGTCATATCGATATTACGGTTGTGGAAGGTGTGTAAGCCACTCTGTCATGCTAGGCCTCGTGCCTAGCATCCATTCCGCCACGTCGTCCGGCGCTTGTGGAACGATGGATCCTAGGCACGAGGCCTAGGATGACAACTTTAGACAGGCCCGAGCGGTGCTCCCCCATGCCCCACTTCCCAACAAGCGATGAGACGAGACCGGCGTGGCGCGCGACAGTGCTGACGCTGTTTACCAAAATGTTTCCGGGGCCGCTCGGCATCTCGCTTTCGGGCCAGGCACTGGCTGCGAAAATCTGGTCGCTCGATACAATTCAAATCCGCGAGTTCGGCATCGGCAAGCACGCCCAAGTCGATGATACGCCCACGGGCGGCGGTGCCGGTATGGTTCTGCGCGCCGATGTGCTGGGACCAGCGCTTGATCATGCGAAAGCGTCAAACCCGGATTCGCCGCTTATCTATCTCTCGCCGCGCGGCACGCCGCTGACGCAGCAAATCGCGCACGACCTTGCGAGCGGCCCAGGCGTGACACTGCTGGCTGGCCGTTTCGAGGGCATCGACGAGCGCGTGATAGAAGAATACGGCCTGCGCGAAATCTCCATCGGCGACTATGTGCTCTCGGGCGGCGAATTGGCAGCGATGGTGCTGCTCGATGCTTGTGTGCGCTTGCTGCCGGGCGTGATCGGTGCTGCCGACAGCCTGACGCACGAAAGCTTCGAACAGGGCCTGCTCGAATACCCGCAGTATACCAAGCCGCGCGATTGGGCCGGCCGCGGCACGCCGGACATATTGCTCTCAGGTGATCATAAGAAAATCGGCGCCTGGCGGCAGGCGGAGTCGCAGCGCGTCACCGCTGAACGGCGGCCGGATTTGCTGCAGCCAAATTTGATACCGCTCGGACCGCCGAACAAGGCATGATCACTTCCCCAACGCGCGAATCGGTGTGCAATCTGGGATAACTGCCGCGATTCGCTTGCCAGTTTGGCCGCATCGCCCGAACAGTGGCCGCAATTCAGGCTTAGCGTGCGCGTCTTTGATTTGGACACCATCAATGACCGGACTGCGGCTGACGTCTGCAATTGCGATTGCGTTTCTTTCAAGTGTCGCCCTCGTTTCAATTGCCAGTTTGGCGCGGGCGGAAGATCAGCCTGTTTCGGCGACTTCAGGCGTGCTGACAACAGGCGGCACAAGTGCGGCAGCCGCGCCGGCCGATGCCGTTACGGCTCCTGCTCCCGTCACGTCTCATGCTCCCGTCACGACTGGCACACTCACCCCGACGATAGCGGCACCAGCCAACGTTACAGCGGCCAACGCCATACCCGATAGCGTCGCACCGGGCGCAAGCGCGGTGATCGTTGAATTGCGCGCCAAGCTCGCGACCGCGCCGTCTGACATGGCTGAAAAGGAGCGCGCCGATCACACAGCGCTGACGGACTTCTATGCGGCCCGCAACGGCGCTGGCCTTTGGGTCACCGATACCGGCTTCACTGCGAAAGCTCGCGCGCTGGTCAAGGAAATCGAGAACGCCGATGCTTATGGACTCGATGCCAAAGATTTCAGTTTACCAGAAGTGTTGCCGGACGTGCCGGACAACGACACCGCTGCAACAAGCGTTGACGCCGCCGCCACTGCCGAATTGCAGCTCTCGGCCGCCGCGCTCAAATACGCCCGCTTTGCCCGCGGTGGCCGCATTGCCGACCCGGCAGCGCAGCTGACCACCAACCTCGACCGCCGTCCGCAATGGATCGAACCGAAGGTCATACTCGACAGGCTGGCAGGTTCAGAAGACCCCGGCGCCGTGCTGCGTTCGCTGCAGCCCCAGCATCCACAATTTGAAAAATTGCGCCAGCTCTATGTTGCAGCGCTGCCAAAACCGGACACTGAAAAGAATGGTGCGCCCTTGAGTGCGGCGGCAAAGCGTCTGCGCGCCAACATGGAAATGTGGCGCTGGATGCCGGACGACATGGGCGCCATGCACGTCTTCAACAACATTCCGGAGTTCATGCAGTACGTCTATAAAGACGGGCAGGTGATCCGCACCGAAAAGATCGTCGCTGGCATGCTGGATAAGCAGAGCACGATTTTTTCCAGGCCGCTGAAATACGTCGTGCTGCGTCCGCAGTGGCGCGTGCCCGAAAGCATCAAGGTCAATGAGCTGTGGCCCAGCCTGTTGCGCGGCGGCGGATTGATGCGG
>JAYUCQ010000058.1:0-2502 GCA_043740265.1 Hyphomicrobium sp. | reverse complement strand
ACTTATCCGGAAATTCCGCTGGCTTATCCGCAGTTACCGCCCCTTGAGGGAAACGCGGGCGCTTCCGACAGCTTCCGTTCATCGCGAAACATTTATTCTCTCAGACATCGAAAGACAGCCAACCCAAACGCTCATCAGAGCTTGCGGAGATTTCAATGACACGGATTTTCATCGCTACGATTATCGCTGGATGGATGTGCGCGAGTGCCAGCGCTTGGGCCGAAGACTACGACGTCAACTGCGGCACGATGATCGAAGGCAAAGGCGCCTCGATCCGCGTCGAAGGCAGCGACGACTGGAACCACTATCACGGCAAGATTCCACCCGGGCTCGCCAAGCGTCGCGCCATCGTAAATTGGGAATCGATTGTAGCGGCGAGCTGCCAAGGCCATAGCGCCAAGTGGTGGCGCTCGAAGGCTAAGAATGTCGAATGCGATAACGGCGCTGGCCACGAACATTGTTCGGCAACCGCAGTTCCTGGGAAAAAGCTCTGTGGCTGGCTGATCCCGGAATGAGCGGCGAGCGGCGGGACGAACACCCATAAGCCCCCGTGCCGTCCCGCCGCGTTTTTTTTAGAATTGAGACCAACGTGACTGTCACATGACGGCAGCATGCATTTGATATTGCCTTCGGCGGCGCCAGTAGATTTGAGCACCAAATCGTTTTCACACGTGCCGCCATCGGGCCAGCCGGGGAAGCGTTTCGACGCGTCTCCGGTTGTGCCCGTTGCTGCTTTAGGCGCCGTGCTATTTTTTCAGGCTTGTTTTTCAGGCCAATCGAGTTGCGACAACCACGCATCAATAGCGCGTGCACCCATCACGGCAACGTCCGCGCCGACGCGCGCCGCATCGGCCCGAAGCTTCGCCACATCCGCGCCGGCCGACATCGCCAGCGCGTCTAGACCATTGGCGAGCCAGCCATCGAGATCTTTCGGCGTCACCTCGACGTGGAATTGTAACCCCAGAACATTGCGGCCAATCGCAAAGCCTTGATTGCGCGTGGTGGCCGATGAACACAGCAACTCAGCGCCAGGTGGCAAATCGAACGTATCGCCGTGCCAGTGCAGAACGTTGAATTGCGATCCAGCCAGATGCGACAGGCCGGATGCCTCGCCCGCCGCCGTGAGTGTGATCGGGTGATAACCGACCTCGGGCGTTGCTGGATAAACTTTAGCGCCGGCCGCGTGGGCGATCAGCTGGGCGCCCAGGCAAATGCCGAGCATTGGTTTGCCGGACGCGAGGCGCGCGCGGATGATGCTGAGTTCATCCTTGAGGAATGGGAATTTCCCGGTTTCGTAGACCCCCATCGAGCCGCCCAGAATGACGAGCAAATCAGGCTCTGGCGAAACGGCGTCCGCCAGATCTTCTTGGCCAGCTTCCGCGTAGCAGAAGGCAAAATCCCAATGCTCGAACACGGCATCGAGGACGCCGAGACCTTCCATCTCGATGTGACGAATAGCGACTGCGGTTTTCATGTGCTGATTTTATAACTCAATGGTTGTGTTTGCAGCCAGGACCGTGGACGTGTCCAGGGGCATCATGGTCATGATCGTGTGCGTGCTCGTGATCGTGGCTGTGATCGTGGCCGCAGCCTGGCCCGTGAACGTGCGCATTAGGATCGACCAGCGCGGCTGCCATTTTCTTTTCCAGCGCCATTGAGAATTCGCGCGGCGCGTTGCGATCTTCCGATAACAGCGCCATGACTTCCGCACCCAAGCGCAGATCATCGACCGCGCCCAGATAGTGGCGGCGCACGCGGCCCTGGCGGTCGAAAATCAACAACGCCGGCGTGCCTTGCAACTCGTAAGCCTTCATCGTGGTTGGGATCGCGTCACCCGATGGCTTGTCGTAAGCAACGGGGATCTCGATGCCGGCGTGCTCGAGAAATTTTTCGACCTCTTCGAGCGTCTGCTTGTCGTGATTTTCAAACGCCATGTGCAGGCCTAGAACGCAAAGTTCGCTTTCCGCGAACGCGGCGCGCAACCTCGCTGCCTGCGGCAGACCATATTTAAGCGATCCCTGGCACAGCATTTGGAAGATGGCGACGACGACGACCTTGCCGCGCTGCTGCTTCAGTGAAATTTTGCCGTCCGAATTCAGCCAGCGCGAAGCCGTGATATCAGGCGGGTTTTCGGGATTGAACATGAAAAAAGGCCTTTCAAGCCGAGGGTGATGCTGGCGCCATTGTAGAGAGTTTTTCGCATCCGGCAATTTGGCTAATCACAGGACTGGGAGGGTGGCCTGGGCCGCACTTTTTGATCGCTATCGCAGCGATCAAGCGTCGAGGGCACGCATGACGGATTGGGCAGAGGTGAAAAGACGGTGAACGAAACGGGGCAACCGCGCATCGTGTTGTAGCCGGTGACGCAGCCGATGATTTGACCAGGCGGGGCGCCCGGCGCGTGGGCCGCGCTGGCGACGAAATATCGCTCCAGCCAGCGGCTCTCGATAATCTGAACGCCCGGTTTCTGAGCGATGAGATCCTGCGGAGTTTTGAGGTCGC
>JAYUCQ010000057.1:0-2507 GCA_043740265.1 Hyphomicrobium sp. | reverse complement strand
GCAAAATCCGGGTCACGCCGATGATCGCAATGGCCCCAGTGACGCCAAGCAGGAACGGCAGCGCGCCGCCAAAGGCCGCTTTACCGGCGAGAAACGCTATCCCATAGAGGACCGCTGCGATCGCGGCAGTCCGGAGCGCTCCCCACTCTGCCAAGCGCGCCATAACCGACGGCAGCGCCAGCATTCCAAATCCAAACAGAGCAAAGTTTTGCAAAAAGAACGACAGCGCAAACCACTCCGGCCCGAAGCCCGCAGCAACAGCGGACAGCAGCGCTGAAGCGCCCGCTGCACCCGCCATTTGCAGGTTCGTGCCGTTTCGGCCCAGGACAAACCAGCCGCTGCGAATGAACAGCAGATGGTAAAGGAACCACATGTGGGCAATCGGTTTCCAAGGAATGTGCAGCAACGCCGCCACCGCGACGGGATTGGCAGTGTGATCATGCATACCAGCTTTAAAGCTGATCCACAGCACCGACCAAATGACGTAGGGAACGGCCACGCCCCACAGCAGGGCGCGGGCGAAGGATGATGGGCCTTGATTGCGCAGCAAGCTGGCGACGTAGCCGCCCAGCACAAAAAACAGCGGGATATGGACCGAATAAACAACGTCGTTCAGCAGGCTCAGGGCTGCGCCCATCGAGATGCCGGGCGTCTTAGCGATACCGCTGTTGACGTGGCCGAACACGACAAGACTGATAGCGATAGCCTTGGCATAGTCGATCCAGGCGTACCGTGTTTTAGAAATGACCCCCGCCGGCTGCACATTTAATCTCCGTAACTTCCCCCAGATTGAGCAATCGTAAACGGAGTTGGTTTCTTTTCCGTCACGGTCCATGCATTCACAACCTGGCACAACCTGGCTGCCACAATCTCGCACTTACAATTCGAGAATGAAGCGCTGCGGGTCTTCCAGGCATTCCTTGACCCGGACGAGGAAGGTCACGGCTTCTTTGCCATCAACAACACGGTGATCGTAAGAAAGTGCCAGATACATCATGGGGCGGACGACGACTTGGCCGCCACGTACGACCGGACGGTCTTCGATGCGGTGCATGCCAAGGATGCCAGACTGCGGCGCATTCAAAATCGGTGTCGACATCATGGAGCCATAAACGCCGCCGTTCGAGATCGTGAACGTGCCGCCTTGCATGTCTTCGATGGAAAGCTTGCCATCGCGGGCGCGGCGGCCAAACTCAGTGATTTTTTGTTCGATTTCAGCAAGGCTGAGACGCTCCGCATCGCGCACCACGGGCACCACGAGGCCCTTCTCGGTGCCGACCGCGACTCCAATGTGATAATAGTTTTTGTAGACGATTTCATCGCCGTCGATTTCGGCGTTGACGGCGGGAATGTCACGCAGTGCTTGGATGCAAGCCTTTACGAACAAGCCCATGAAGCCGAGCTTGACGCCGTGACGCTTCTCGAAAATATCCTTGTATTGCGCCCGCAGCGCCATCACCGCGCTCATATCAACGTCGTTGAACGTCGTCAGCATGGCGGCCGTGTTCTGAGCGTCCTTGAGGCGGCGCGCAATCGTCTGGCGCAGACGGGACATTTTAACCCGTTCTTCGCGATTGACGTCGTTACCGGCGGCCGGGAGGCGTACGTCACGCAAAGCGACAGCGGTCGGCGCAGGAGATAGAGCCGGAGACGGCGCAAGCACCGGGGCCTGCGTCGAGACAACCGGCTGCAGCGGCGGGGTGGGCGCAGGCCGGGCGTCCGGTGAAGCTGAAGGTGGTGCCGTCGCAGCAACGCCGTTAGTTTTCACACCTGCAATATCGCTCTTTAGAACTTGGCCGCGACGCCCCGTTCCCGAGACGCCGTTGGGATCGAGGCCCGCTTCAGCAATGGCTTTTCGGGCGGCGGGACTTAGCGGCATGTCCGTGGGAGCAGAACTGCGAGGCGCGGCTGGCGGAACGTCCGAAATAAGAGCGGTAGGCGCCGCTGGTGGCACCAGCTTGGCAGCTGCAGGCGCTGCGGCTGCCGAGGCGGTTGGCTTCGCCCCCGCTGCCGCAGGTTGCCCGGCACCGTCCTTCAGTGATGCCAGCAGCGCGCCAACCGCCACTGTCGTTCCTTGTGCGACAAAGATTTCACCCATCACGCCCGAAGCGGGTGCCGGCACTTCAACCGTCACTTTATCGGTTTCAAGTTCAACAAGCGGCTCGTCGGCCTTGACCGCTTCGCCGGCTTTCTTGAACCACTTGCCAATCGTCGCTTCGGTGACACTTTCACCCAACGTCGGCACGCGGATCTCAATTGTCATTTCTGGCCTCAATCCTTCAGGTACCCAGCGCCTCGGCGACGAGTGCGGTTTGTTCTTTGATGTGTTGTGATAGCAATCCGGTTGCCGTCGAAGCGGAAGCGGCACGGCCTGCATAGTGCGGGCGGCGATGGATGTAGCCAAGATGAGTCAACACCCACTCGATGTTGGTGTCCATGAATGTCCAGGCACCCATGTTCTTCGGCTCTTCCTGGCACCAGACGATTTCAGCGAATTTGAAGCGGCC
>JAYUCQ010000056.1:0-6138 GCA_043740265.1 Hyphomicrobium sp. | reverse complement strand
GGCAAGGAAATCGTACTCGTCTCGTCGGGGTCTATCGCCCTTGGCCGCCATAAGCTTGGCCTGCCCAAGGGGCCGCTTGAGCTGGAGCAGAGCCAGGCGGCAGCGGCAGTCGGCCAAATCAGCTTGGCACACGCCTATCAGGAACTGGCGAACGCCCGTGGGCTGACAGCGGCGCAAATTCTGCTGACGCTGGGCGACACCGAAGAGCGCCGCCGCTATCTCAACGCCCGCCACACCATTGAAGTGCTTTTGGCGCTCAAAGCTATTCCCGTCGTCAACGAGAACGACACTGTGGCGACAACGGAAATCCGTTATGGCGACAACGACCGGTTATCCGCACGCGTCGCCTCGATGGTCTCGGCCGATTGCCTCGTGCTGTTGTCGGATGTTGACGGGCTTTACACTGCGCCGCCGAATGATGATCCGGCCGCTAAACACATTCCACTGGTGACTGAAATCACGCCCGAGATTGAAGCCATGGCGGGCGACGCCGGAACCGAGCTTTCCAAGGGCGGCATGAAGACCAAGGTCGAAGCCGGTAAGATTGCCCTTGGCGCTGGTACGCACATGGTCATTACGACGGGCAAGATCTTGCATCCGCTGCGAGCTATTTCCGAAGGCGCGCAAGTCACTTGGTTCCTTGCTAAGTCCGATCCGGTGACGGCAAAAAAGCGCTGGATTGCGGGTCAGCTTGAAGCGGCTGGATATATTGTGGTCGATGCCGGTGCCGAGAAGGCCCTGCTATCGGGTAAAAGTCTGCTGCCCGCTGGCGTCACTCGCGTTGATGGCGACTTTGACCGCGGCGATGCGGTTATCATTCGCTCTTTAGATGGGCGGGAGCTCGGGCGCGGGCTGATCAACTATGCCAACGCCGACGCGCGGCGTATCATCGGCAAACGATCGAGCGAGATTGCCGCTATCCTCGGCTACGCAGGCCGCGATACGCTGATCCATCGCGACGACATGGCGTTGAATAGGAAGTAAGACGTGAACAAGCCTGAACGCTTATCCAATGACACCGCAACGCTGATGCGCGAGATGGGCGCCAACGCGCGCGCCGCGAGTCATGCATTGGCCGCTGCCACGACGGAGCAGAAGAACGCTGCACTAATGCACGCGGCTGCCGCGTTGCGCAAAGCGACGCCGGTGATCCTGGCCGCCAACGAAAAAGACATCGACGCCGCCAAAGCTGCTGACCGGCCTGCATCCTTCATCGACCGGCTGAAGCTCGATGAAAAGCGCATCGAAGGCATCGCCAAGGGCCTTGAGGATATTGCAGCCCTCGCCGATCCCGTCGGCACGGTACTAGCCGAGTGGACGCGGCCCAATGGTTTGCAATTCCAGCGCGTGCGCGTGCCGTTGGGAACAATCGGCATCATCTATGAAAGCCGCCCTAACGTCACGGCCGATGCCGGGGCATTGTCGCTGAAAGCCGGCAACGCTGCGATTTTGCGCGGCGGCTCGGAAAGCCATCATTCAAGCGTCGCCATTCACGCTTGTTTGGCCGAGGGCTTGCGCGCGGCGGATTTACCGGCGACCGCCATTCAGCTGGTACCAACCACAGACCGCCAAGCCGTTGGCGAAATGCTGAAGGGACTTGGTGGTGCGATTGACGTTATCGTCCCGCGCGGCGGCAAAAGCCTTGTCCAGCGCGTGCAAGACGAAGCCCGCGTTCCGGTGTTCGCGCATCTCGAAGGCATCTGCCATACCTACGTCGATCGCGGGGCCGATATGGACATCGCCATTCCCGTGGTGCTCAACGCCAAGATGCGTCGCACGGGTGTGTGCGGGGCAACCGAATGCCTGCTAGTTGATAAAAACGCCCACGAGGACTTCCTGACGCCGCTGGTGAAAGCGTTACTCGAAGCCGGGTGCGAGGTCCGCGGCGACGCTGCGGCGCAGAAAGTGGATAAGCGCGTCAAGGCGGCAACGGCCAGCGACTACGGCAAGGAATTTCTAGACAACATCATCGCCGTTAAGACGGTTGATGGTGTTGACGAGGCGATTGCGCACATCACCAAATATGGTTCGCAGCACACCGACGCCATCATCACCGAATGTGCTGCAACCGCTGAACTGTTTCTCAATCGCGTCGATAGCGCCATCGTCCTCGTCAACGCTTCGACGCAGTTCGCAGACGGCGGTGAATTTGGCTTTGGCGCGGAAATCGGCATCGCCACCGGTAAAATGCACGCCCGCGGCCCGGTCGGCGTCGAGCAGTTGACGAGTTTTAAATACAAAGTCCGCGGCACCGGCCAGATCAGGCCGGTATGATAATGAACGCGTGAGGCGGCAAGCATTGGCGAGAAAAATTCCGCTCCGCGATTTTGGCTCTCTCCGCGTGAAGTCGCCGCTTGTGTTTGCAGGCCAGCGCATCGGCATTATGGGCGGCACGTTTAACCCGCCGCACGCAGGCCACGCCATCGTTGCCGAAACGGCGGTCAAACGATTGCAACTCGACCAGTTGTGGTGGGTCGTCACGCCGGGCAATCCACTGAAAACCAACGGTGGTTTGCCGCCGCTAAAACAGCGCATGAATGCCGCGCGGACATTCGCACATGGTCCGCGCATGAAGATCACCGGCTTGGAAGCTGAACTCGGCACACCCTACACCGCCGCAACATTGGCGTTCCTGTCGCGGCGCTACCCGGGCGTTCGCTTCGTCTGGGTGATGGGCGCAGACAACCTCGCCTCGTTTGACCGCTGGCAGCACTGGCGCCAAATCGCCGCCGCGATGCCAATCGCCGTCGTCGATAGGCCAGGATGGCGGTTGAAGGCTTTAGCTGGGCCGGCCGCCGCCGCGCTTGCCAAAAATCGCGTGTCCGAATTCCGGTCTGCTCAACTGCCAGACATGCAGCCACCGGTCTGGACGTTCCTGACAAGCCGGTTGTCGCGGCTTTCATCGACGGCGCTGCGGGCCAATCTGGCAGCTCCCGAACCCCCGTAATCGTCATCTTCCTGATAAATAACGCTGTTAAGCATTTAGAGCTGGCCCGGATTTGATTTGCGGGCGTTCGAGCGGGGCTTTATCATGGGACCAGCGGCTAAACCGGCCGTCGGCTCATCGCGGGGTCAAACCAGCAAAGGACGCTTACCGCTTGATACGAACCACGACGGGCGGCGCTGCCAAGCGCCCATCTACCTCCAAGCCTAAGGCGGCACAGCCAGCCTCGGCTCCCCTCCTCGCAGAAATCGTCAATTGGCTTGACGACGCTAAGGCCGAGGAAATCGTCACGATCCCTCTCGAAGGCAAATCTTCGCTCGGCGATTACATGGTCGTCGCGACGGGACGTACCGACCGCCATGTTGGTGCCATAGCCGATCAGATCGCTGAAAAGGTCAAAGCCTCAACCGGCACACCTGTGCGCGTTGAAGGTGTTCCGGCATGCGATTGGGTGCTGATCGACACCGGCGATATCATCATTCACGTCTTCCGTCCGGAAGTGCGCGAGTTCTACAATCTCGAAAAGATGTGGAAAGCCGACATACCCCCGGACGCCGGACAGGGCGATCCTTCGCAGCATTAAGTGCGATGCGTTTACTGATTGCCGCTGTTGGAAAACTCAAGGATGACGAAGAGCGCGGCATCTGCGAGCGCTACGCCAAGCGGCTTGCCGTGACGGGCAAACCGGTTGGCTTCGGTCCACTCGATATTGTCGAGCTCAACGAAAGCCGGGCTGAAGCCGCCGGCGCGCGCAAAGCCGACGAAGCGCAACGCTTGCTGAAAGCCGCGAGCACCGCAACGCTTAAAATCGCGCTCGACGAACATGGCCGCCATTTCGCCAGCGACGTGTTTGCGAAGCTTCTGGGCAAGCACGCCGATAGCGGCGTCAAGACGTGCGTGTTTCTCATAGGTGGACCAGATGGGCATGGCGATGAGGTGCTCAACGCCGCCGATTTCAAATTATCGCTCGGAGCCTTCACGCTGCCGCACGGTCTGGCCCGCGTGATATTGATCGAACAACTTTACCGGGCGGCGACGATACTGACGGGTCACCCCTATCACCGCGCCTAGCGCCAGCGACTACTTTAGCGGTGTTTCGAACGAATATCCGGCGCCACGCACAGTGCGGATGGGGTCAAACTCGTTGCCGCGCACCAGTGATTTGCGCAAGCGACCAACGTGAACGTCAATTGTTCGCTCATCGATGTCGGCCGTCGTCCCCCAGACCCGATCAATGAGTTGATTGCGCGATAGAACGCGCCCCGCGCTTTCAAGCAAGACTTCAAGCAGCCTATATTCGGTCGGCCCGAGGGAAATTTCACGGCTTAACCGTGTCACCCGATGCGCCTCGCGATCAAGAGCGATATCGCCGACGGATAGAACTTCGCTGACCCGGCTTGGAGCTGAACGCCGCAACAAGGCTTTGACGCGCGCCATCAGTTCCGGCACTGAAAACGGCTTGGTCACGTAGTCATCGGCACCATTTGCGAACCCGCGCACACGGTCGGCTTCTTCGCCGCGCGCCGTCAACATGACAATAGGGATGCGCGGCAGCTTCCCGGTGCGGCGCAGGCGGCCGCAGAGTTCGATCCCCGACATATCCGGCAGCATCCAATCCAGGATGACGAGATCAACAAGCTGCTCTGATAAAATGAGTTCGCCTTCCTCGGCCGAGGAGGCAAGCGCCACGTCGTATCCTGACGACTTGAGATTATACTCCAGCAGCGTCACAATCGTCTCGTCGTCTTCAATGACTAAAATTTTTGCTGGCATCAGCCGTTCTTTTCTCGCCGTCCAATAGGGTTCAATGCGGCGGCTTCGACATAATCATCGAACTCGTGTCATCACTTTTCGGCCGCTCGTCCGTGACTGTTACGCCCTCCACCAAGAACAGGATGTTTTCAGCGATGTTGGTCGTGTGATCGCCGATGCGCTCAATGTTCTTGGCGCCGAACAGCAGGTGTGTACAAAGTCCGATGTTGCGCGGGTCTTCCATCATGTAGGTCAAAAGTTCGCGGAAGACGGAATTGTAAAGCGCATCCAAACCTGCGTCGCTGTGCCAGACTTCGCGCGCCTTTGCGGCATCACGCGTGCTCAAAGCATCAAGGACATCTTTGAGCTGACGCATAGCCAACTGGTTCATATGACGAAGCCCGTTCATCAACGGCTTCGGATGGCTTTCACCTGCGACTGCCAGCGCGCGCTTGGCGATATTTTTGGCTAGATCTCCGATGCGCTCAAGATCGCTGGCAATCTTGAGGACCGTCATAATGTGGCGAAGGTCGTTGGCCAGCGGCTGGCGCTTGGCGATCATGACAATCGCGCGCTCTTGCACCTGCTGCTCGATCGTGTCGATTGCTTTATCGGCGGCGACGGCCATTTCAGCCAGTTTCGGATCGCGGCGGTCCAACGAAGCAAACGCGTCCGCTAGAAGCTTTTCCGCCAAGCCGCCCATATGGGCCGTCAGCCGGTCCAGTTCAGAGAATTCATTGTCGTAGGATTTGACGATGTGGTTGTTCATGTGGGGTTCCTCAGCCGAAGCGGCCGGTGATGTAATCCTGGGTCCGTTGATCCCGGGGATTGGAAAAGATTTGTTCCGTCACGCCTTCTTCGACGAGCGCGCCAAGATGAAAGAAGGCCGTGCGCTGTGAGACGCGGGCGGCCTGTTGCATCGAGTGGGTAACAATGATGATGCAGTAGTTTGTCCGCAGCTCGTCAATCAACGCCTCGACTTTAGCGGTTGCGATGGGGTCGAGCGCCGAGCACGGTTCGTCCATCAAAATAACGTCTGGGTTGACCGCAATGGCGCGCGCAATGCACAGACGCTGTTGCTGGCCGCCGGATAGGCCAGTGCCGGAATCCGCCAAGCGGTCTTTTACTTCACCCCAAAGACCTGCTTTTTCGAGGCTGGCGGCGACGATATCGTCCAACTCAGACTTGTTATTCGCTAGGCCATGAATACGCGGCCCGTAAGCAATGTTGTCGTAAATAGATTTCGGAAACGGATTGGCTTTTTGAAAGACCATACCAACGCGCGCCCGCAACTGCACAACGTCAAGCTCAGGGTCATAAATGTCCTGATTGTCGATTGTGATGTTGCCGGTCACTTTGCACGAAGCGATGGTGTCATTCATGCGGTTGATGCAGCGCAGAAACGTTGACTTCCCGCATCCTGACGGGCCGATGAAAGCCAT
>JAYUCQ010000055.1:0-6143 GCA_043740265.1 Hyphomicrobium sp. | reverse complement strand
TGACATATGGCCGCGACCCCGGCTGATCGGGCCAAAAGAGTTGGGGCCAATGAACTACCGCCACGCCTACCACGCCGGGAATTTTGCAGATGTCGTCAAGCACGCGATCCTGGCGCGCATTTTGACGTACATGAAACTGAAGCCGCAGCCGTTCCGCGTCATCGATACGCATGCTGGCACCGGCCGCTACGACCTCGGCGGCGTCGAAGCCAGCAAGACCGGTGAATGGCGCGACGGCATCGCCCGCCTGACAGGCACTGAGACCGGCACAGACTTCACCGGCACAGACTTCACTGGCACACACTTCACTGGCCAAGACTTCACCGGCCAAGGCTTGCCAGCCGATGTTGCCGTTCTGCTGCAGCCCTATCTCGACGTAGTGACTTCGCTCAATGTGCCGGGCGCGCTCACAGTTTATCCGGGGAGCCCGGTTATCGCCCGACGTCTGATGCGGCCCGGCGATCATCTGGTTGCCAACGAATTGCACCCGGACGATTTCGCTGCGCTCAAAGCAGAATTCCGGCGGGTGCCCGACACCAAGGTGTTAAACCTCGATGCTTGGGTGGCTTTGAAATCACTTCTGCCGCCACCCGAACGCCGCGGCGTTGTCTTGATCGATCCGCCGTACGAAGCAGCCGGCGAATTTGCACACCTACCGGACGCCCTCAGCGAAGCCTTAAAACGCTTTGCGACCGGCGTCTACATCATTTGGTATCCGGTCAAAGATCATGATGTTGCTGACCAATTCGTGCGCGCAGCCAGCCACCTCAGCTCCGCGAAAATACTCGACGTCCGGCTGACCATATCCCGCCCCTTCGCCGGATTGGGACTGACGGAAACCGGCCTGTTGATCCTCAATCCGCCGTATAGTTTGCACGGCGAACTGCAAACCTTGATGCCATTTCTTGTCGAACGGCTGGCCGAAGGACAGGGCGCCAGTTACCGGCTCGACCTGATCAGGGACTAAAGTCTGCCCGTTGTCTGAGCAGTGGATTGACCTTGCACCCTTCGCGAAATCACGCATAATTCATCTATACAACGCGGGTGTAGCCTCAAATCTCCCGTTGTGATTTCGCTGGTGTGGCCAATTTTTGCGCCAGCAGCACTCCCGGGAATGATCCACGGGCGCAGTCCGCTATGGCGGTGACTGCCGGGCCTCTTGTGCCAATTCTCCCTGCCGCCAGCATGTGAATGGAATTGCAATGCATTTGGAATGACCAGGAGACTTCGCATGCGCCAGACCGGAACGGTGAAGTTCTATAACTCGCAAAAAGGTTATGGTTTCATAAAGCCCGATGACGGGGGCAACGATGTCTTCGTCCACGTGACGGCCGTCGAGCGATCTGGTATCGGCGATCTCGTCGAGGGCATGAAGATCACATTTGAAACCGAACCCGACAAACGCGGCAAAGGGCCGAAAGCTGTCGAATTGCAGCGGTCCTGATAGCACCACGTTTGGTTTGTGGTCACGGGCGGAAAAAGCAGGTTCGCGGCAGCGGCGCACGCCGTGACGGTTTGGCAACTTTGGATTTTGAAATTACGCCAATTCGCCAAATGCCTCGATTACACCGCGTAGAGTTGCGCTATTCTGAGCAGATAGCGCCAAGGCGCGCGCTAGGGGAGTTTGCGGTGAAGACGGCTGGCAGCAAGGCTGGGTTACGCCGTTGCTTGGCGCTATGCGTCTTGGTCGCGGCCTGTCCTGGCTTCGCTCACGCCACTGTCAAGCACAATGCTCCTAAGCAGTGCGCGGTCAAAACAGCGCGAGGAACGGGCGCGTCTGCTGAAGTCGCGAAGTTTGAAGCCTATGAAGGGTTGCTGAAGTCCACGGGCACGAGTGTCTGGCTTTCGTGGATCACAAACGGGTCGACTCCTGGTTACACTGTCAAACCGGTCAAATACGTTTGTGAAAACGGTTCAGGACTAGGCGTTGCGTGCCGGGGAAAGACGACAATTTGCAAGCTTTAGGGGCCGTTTTGGCGCTCGGGGCAAATTCTGGGAGAAATGATATGAAAATTCTGTCTACAATGACGATTGCTGCCGTCGCAGTTTTGGCGTTTGCGGGCTCCGCGCAGGCCGGTATGGGTTGCAGGCGTGCTGGCGGCGAAGCGACGATGATTACCGAAGATTTGGCTAAATTCATGTCGAACGCGGCTCTCAAGAATGCCTTGGCAGCGCATAAGTGGACACCGCACGGTGCCGTCACGACCAAGTGCGATACTGCCTCGGGCCTGCCGCACTGTGTCTCGCGCCAGAAGGCTTGCGGCTGATACGGGTAAAATAAAAGGGCTCGCATGAGTGATCATGCGAGCCCTTCAATCTTTTGCGAGTGGAACCCTGTAAGGTGACTACTTCGCCATCATTTTACTTTGCGATCGGCTTACTTGGCCATCATCGAGCGGATCAAACCAATGACCGCCATCAGGATGCCACCACCGGCGCCGCCGCTTGCAACCTGCGTGAGAATAGAGATCGGGTCGAGTGCGCCGCCGCCGACTGCCGGCAGATTGAGCACTGAACTCAAAATTGATCCGCCCAGACCGCCGCCGACAATACCCGCAAGCGAGTTGCCGAGCGTGCCGAGGCTCAGGTTTTTAAGCAGTCCACCCGCGACGTTACCGCCGAGAGCACCACTGACGAGTTGAATAAGAAGTGTCACGATGTCCATTACCGTCCTCCAGAGCTATTTTAGGATTTTTTGACATCACGTGGGTCGCACGATCCGCCTAGTCCCTTGATTAAGATACGCTCACGCAGCAACCGTAGCACGAATACTGATTTTCGATGCCGTGGCTAAGTTGTAATGTCGAACAATGCAAGGGAGCGTGATCGTTCGGTAACAAGCCGCCGTCAATCGGCGCGTACTGGCGGCGCGTACTGGTATTTTTGTAAAACGCTGAGAACGTAATCTTGGATACTGTCAGGAAGGTTTTGGCGCGCGTCGCCGATGTGAGGCTCAATCAAATGCTGCGAACATTCATTTCTGCAATCGTTATCAGTGGGTTGTCTGTCGCTTTGGCGAGTTCGGCCGAGGCCGGCACGAAGCGCCACGGCTATCGCAACGGCCCGCAGGTCAAAGGGTTCGTGCAGCGCCGCGGCGGCTATTCGTATTCATCTCTCGACTAAATCAACACCTATGGCGATAGCCGGTCGCTGTTTGGCGGCGCGTTGGTCTATCGCGACCCGAATCTCGATCGCCAGACGGTCGCTGGTCCGTTTGACCACGGATTCTTCTTTGATTCGGATATGGGCAGCCACGGCGGCAATTCGCCTTACATGAACTAATCGGGCATGAACTAATCGGGCTCAGTGTTGCTGTCGAAATTGGGCGGGCATTCCCGCCCATTTTGTTATGCGTGATGCGACGTTCTCACCTGATTGTCTTTTTCTGAACACTCTCAACCGCTTTCATCGCTGTGCAGCTATTCACGCTTGTCATTGGGTTCTATAACCGACTCAAGATCTCGGTGCCCCAGCAATGGTACCCCAAGAACAGTGCCCTAAGAATGTTAAACGACGCGAACGGAGAGACGCCATGCGACACACAGTGAAATTAGCAGCCGCCGCTGCTGCAGCCCTTTCAGTGATTCACATGACCTCGCCCGCATTCGCTGCCTGTCAGCGGATGGGCTTCCTCGTCAACGACTACGGCAAAGATGGCCCGACCAAAGACGCCAAGGACTTGCTGGACAAGCACATCGCCAAAACCTTAGCGGCGAAGGGCATCACGAAATATACCACCGGCACCAAGAGTGTGTCGTGCGAAATGTTCCTCAACTTCATCGTCTTTGATGAGCACACGTGCACGGCGGCCGCAACCGTCTGCTGGGATGGGACACCGTTGCCGAAGGGCGAGACGGCGGCTGTTGATCCGGCGGCTGCGAAAGCACCGGCGGAAAAGACTGCGGCCGCGAAACCTGCTGCTGCAAAGAAGGACGTTGTGAAAACGTCGATTGAAAAACCAGCCGCTGCCAAGGACGAAACTAAACCGGCAGCCGTGGAAACTGCAAAGACAGCGGAAGCGCCAAAGGTTGCTGAACCGGCGAAAGCTGCTGAGGCTCCGCAGACATCCGCCGCCGCAAAGGCGACGGAAAAGCCTGCGTGGGCGGCTGAAGCTTCCAAGCCAGCTGCGCAATAACGCACGACTGAATCATCGCAATTTAAAGCCGGGGCACGAGTCATTCTCATGCCCCGGCTTTTTTACGCCTTGTTAAGACATGACTGGAAAATCCGTCCCAAAATCATTCAGCGATTAAGTGTCCCTTAAATGTTGTCGGCGATAGTCCGAGGTGATCGCAAGTTTTGTCACCCCGGGACCGGAGCACGTTCGCTTTTGGCCCGCTACCCAAAAGGGAACTCTCATGGCCTCCACGCGCGCTTCACTTCTCATCAGCGCAGCCCTTGTCCTCGGCAGTGCCGGTGGCGCGTTGGCTGCAGACCTTGGCAACTACGGCGGTGGGAGCATGAAAGATGGCCCGATGCCAATGTACCAGGCTTCCGGTCCGTCGTGGTACGTCCGCGCTGACGGCGGCTACAGCGCCTTCGATGAGCCAACCCTGACGGAAGCCGGCATTTACACCCTCACGGATGAAGGTATCGACAGCACATGGAGCGCCGGCGGCGGCGTTGGCCGTTACTTCGGCAACGGTTTCCGCGCTGACCTGACCTGGGACCATCGCTTCGAAGCCGACGTGCAAGGCAATCTCCCTGACCACAAAGCCAGTCTCGAAGGCGTGCGCCACTTCGGTCTTGAGAGCGATGTGTTCCTTGCCAACATGTATTACGACATGGACTTTGGAAGCCGCTTCACGCCGTACGTCGGCATGGGCCTCGGCTTCACGCGCAACAAGACGAACGAAGGCACGGTTGAAACCTGCGGCTGTACGTCAGCAACGATTGACGCTGGCTCCAATACGCACGTAGCTGGTGCAGCAATGGCTGGCTTCACGATGAAACTTCGTGGCGGTGATCAGCAGGTTCAGGGCAGTTTCAAAGACGGCCCGATGACGGTCAACTCCGGCCGTGGTCTCTACCTCGATGTCGGCTATCGCTTCCTCTATCTTGGTAGCGTCGAAACCGGCGCCATCGTCCACACCGGCGGCGGCACGACGGTCGCTGAAGATCCGACAGTCGAAGATATCCACGCGCACGAACTCCGCTTCGGCCTGCGCTACGACATCAACTAAATCTGAATCCGGCGGGTAGGGCACGGTTCGCTTTATCCGCCGCCTAAGTTTCGAGGCCGGGCGCATGTTGCGTGCCCGCCTCACAGACGGTGCCAGAGGTGTGGTTTTCGCTTCCCCAATGGCTTTCGCGTTTTGTGTCCTGGTTAGCTTGTTACGCGTAGCGCGCTTTGAATGTTTGTCAAAGCGTACAGGACTTAGCCCGCTGAAAGCAGCGATGCCCTCGCCTCGGCCCGCATACGGATGTGGTGTTGATCAAGACCTGCACGCAAAGCCTGGACAGGGCTCGTGCGTGGGGGTCGCTTTTGAGGGATTACCGGTTATGAAAGTTCAGATGGCGTGCCTCTCCGTTCTCGCGGCACTTGCCGCAGGATCGCAGGCAGCAGTTGCAGCCGACTTCGGCAACGTGCCCCCAGGCGGCGTCGTCAATGGCGGCATCCGGGACTATGGTGGAGCGGGCGGCGTTCCTGTACCGGCTCCCGTACCTATCCCCGACTACAAACCATCCTTCTATTTCCGCATCGATGGCGGGTATGGCCTGATGAGCGAACCATCGGTGTCTGAAGACGGCGGCCAGTATGGCTGGCTGACGTCAAACGGTCAGAATGGATATAGCAGCACGTTCGGCAATGGTCCTGACTTGCAGGCCTTCGACCCGGCTTGGCTGAGCAAAGACTTTACCGACATTGCGACGTACGGTGCTGGCGTCGGCACCTACATCGGCAGCGGCTGGCGCATGGATGCGACGGTCGAAGGCCGCAGCAAGAACCAGGCTGATCTCAATGGATCGACGACGTACAATTCAAACTCGTGGTATCCCGATCCCAACAGCGTCAATGTTCCGCCGCCCGTCATTTACGGCAATGACTCCAACGGCAACGGCATTGTCGATCGTATCACGCACGTCGACTTCCAAGACAAAACCACCATCGCCGGATCGGTCTGGATGGCAAATTTGTACTA
>JAYUCQ010000054.1:0-6165 GCA_043740265.1 Hyphomicrobium sp. | reverse complement strand
GCCGTGACATCTCGCAGGCCATCTGGTGGCGATTGAGATACGGCGTGCCGACCTCGACAGGATGCATCTGAAGTTCGGACGATAAGAAGCGCGCCAGTGGAATCTCAAGTTGGGAATCGGGGAAGAAGAATATCCGTTTGTCGGCAAGGCGGACCCGGTGAGGTTCAAGAGCTTGACGGGCGCGGTTAGCTGCCGGCGCGATCTCGGCGGCGAAGGCTGCAGGTTCGACATGCCACGCGTCCGCCGCAGCTTTGAGCCAAGCGGTTGTGCCTTCGACACCGAGCGGAAATGGTGCGGGCAGAATTGTAGCGCCCGCGGATTCGAGGGCGCGAGCCGTTGCCGTCAGGAAGGGTTGAGCCAGAAGAACGCGGGTATTTTTTCCAACCGGCGGCAGATCGTTGGCGCTGCGTGGCGGCAAGAAGTGCACCGGGCCTATGCCGAGGGCCTCGAAGTGGCGGCGGAATTGATCTTCAACAACGTCGGCCAGAGCACCAGCGACGAGCAGGGCCGGCTCGGCGTCGTCGTTTGATCGCGGCAGTTCAGGCACGAGCGCTTCGAGGCAGGCATCTTCGCCTTGCGTGAACGTCGTCTCGATGCCGCTGCCGGAATAGTTGAGCACGCGAACGCGGCCGGCTTGCGATTGTGTCAGGCGGCGCGCGGCGAGTGAGAGGTCCAGTTTAATGACCTCTGACGGGCACGAGCCGACCAGGAACAGCAGGCGGATATCAGGGCGGTGCGCCAGAAGCTCCGATACGACGCGATCAAGTTCGGTATTGGCGTCCGCCAGACCGGCAAGATCGCGCTCATCGATGATGGCAGTCGCAAATCGCGGCTCGGCAAAAATCATCACGCCAGCAGCGGACTGAATCAGATGAGCGCAGGTGCGCGACCCGACGACCAGGAAGAAGGCATCTTGAATTTTCCGGTGAAGCCAAATGATACCGGTTAAGCCGCAGAACACTTCCCGCTGACCGCGCTCCTTGAGCACGGGCATAGCCTCGCAACCAACGGCATGCGCGGCGACGGGAACGGGCGTGTGGACCGTCATGATGCCATCTCCGCATAATGTGCGGGCGGCGCGGCGTTCGTCGAAGTATACGATGCGCCTTGAAGGCGCGCGGCGCGGAGCTTCAGAATAAATTGGCCGGCATTGATGACGTAGGCGGTGTACGCGGCCAACGCTAAGAACATCAGGCCTTGAACGCTGAGCGCTCCGGTCCACAATGCCCAGAGGTAGGCTGTGTGAAGGGCGAGCACGAGCATTGAGAAAACGTCTTCCCAATAAAACGCCGGCGCGAAGAGATATTGCCCGAAGACAACCTTTTCCCAAATCGCGCCCGTGATCATGATCGTGTACAGGAGTAGCGTTTTGAGTACGATCGACGAGATGGCGGCGGCCTCGCCCTGGCCGGTGATCAAAAACCGTATGACCAATGCCAAGCTGACAAGAAATACCGAGAATTGAATGGGTGCGAGGAGGCCTTGGATGAGAGTCCAATGCGACGCATCACGCCGCAGCCGTTGCTCGACCGTATAAAGTGGCGTGCTGGGCGATTGGCCGCTCCGCATTAACCTAAGTCTCCCCAAGCGCCGCCTCATAAATCCCGGACGACGGCATGGGCGAGATTAAGGTCCACTCCAAAAGAATGTCAACCTAGCTTGACGTAAATTTTACTTTACAAGTTTGAGGTTTGGGTTTTTTCTTGGACACCAAGCATAGCGCTCTGTCCGGTGTTGTGCTTAATTGATGGCAATGTGACAAAAAAAACGTCACGATTTAGGGAAACGCTAACAAAAAAATTGAGCGCGCAACCGCCGGTTTTACGGCTGTTTCAGTGCTCAACTTAAACCGGGGAGGATTGACCGGTGGGCAACGCGAGGCAGTTTGTCGAGGTCTTAAGCCGGATCGTTGAGTGTGAAGCCTTCAAGGAGGATTCGGACTACGGCTCGGGCAAAAAGAGCCGTTTTTCATCGTCAAAGACGGCTAAAAAGCAGCCGCAAGGTTCGCGAGAAACAATTTTAGCACGCACCATTGAATCGGAAATTATTCCGCGCCTGATGTTGTCGCATCGGCTTGGTCCGAACTACGCCTCGGCAACTCAACGAAAAGCAAAGACGGTCGAAAGCAGCGACGTGGCGGAGTTTACGCGTCTCGTTGTTCTCCACGACGTGACCGTTGCGGAAGCCTACATTCGCGTCTTTCGTGACCAGGGTGTTTCGATTGAGAATATCTTCATGCAGGTGCTGGCTCCAGCGGCGAAGCACCTAGGCGAGCTTTGGCTTTCGGACCACTGCAGTTTCACTGACGTGACTGTAGGCCTTTCGAGAATTTACCAACTTGTTCATCGTCTCGGCCCGCAGTTTGAGAGTGAAACCGGTCGCGCCGCCTGCGGCAGGACAGCCTTCTTGGCCCCGGTCCCTGGTGAACAGCACGGCCTCGGCTTACTATTGGTGGAAGAGTTCTTCCGCCGCGAAGGCTGGGAAGTTTGGGCACCGTCTGCGATCACGAGTGATGAAATTGTGCGCACGGTGGCGCGCGAGCATTATGATATGATTGGCATTTCTGTTACATGTGGGGCATTGATCGATGACCTCACTTCGGTTATTCAGGCGGCCCGGACAGGGTCGCGTAACAAAAATGTGATGGTGATGGTCGGCGGACGCTTCTTCAACCAAAATCCAGAATTGGTTGCGCGTGTCGGAGCTGACGCAACAGACACGGACGGAAGCCAAGCGATCAAATGTCTCGACGCTTGTGCTACGAGGCTACGAAATGGATGAGCAGACGCAGCATAACGATCCGGCGCCACAGGGCGAGGCCGGTACGCCAACACAGGTAGCCAAAAAAGCGGTGGAAAATTTCCGTACACCCAAGAAGTCGCTCGGCGACCTTGATGCTGAGCTCGCGGCGAAAGTGATCGCTGCGGCGGCCGACGTGGCGCTCATTGTAGATAACAAAGGGTTCGTCCGTGACATTGCGGCGGCCAGCAGTGAATTTGCCAAGGACGGCAGCGAAGCCTGGGTTGGCCGCCGTTGGGTGGATACCGTCACCGGTGAAAGCCGTCAAAAAATCGATGACCTTTTGAAAGATGCAACGGCGAATGCCGTGCCGCGTTGGCGCCAGGTCAATCATCCGTCGCCGCGTGGCATCGATGTGCCGGTGCAATACACAGCAGTCCAAGTCGGCAGCCGGTTCGTCGCGATCGGCCGTGACCTGCGCGGTCTGGCGGCGATGCAGCAGCGGCTGGTCGAGACACAGCAGTCGATGGAACGGGAATATGCTCGCGTCCGTCACTCGGAAGCCCGCTATCGCTTACTCTTCCAAATCACATCTGAAGCCGTCATGGTTGTTGATGGCGCTACCCTGCTTGTTACTGAAGCCAACCCGGCGGCGGCGCAGTTGCTCAGCAAAACAGCCAAGAAACTCGGTGGACGCTCATTTCCTGAGCTGTTCGATGCTGAGGGCGGCAAGAAGCTGCACGCCAACATATCGATCGTTCGCAATACGGGACGCGCCGACCCTGTCGTTGTGCAACTTGCAGACGGCAAGCGCGATGTCCGCGTATCAGCCTCGACCTACCGTCATGAGGGTGCGCTGCAGCTCCTCATCCGTCTGTCGCCGGCAGATGCCGACATTGGCGGCGCGCCACGGGCTCGCCTCGCAGACGTCGTTGAGAAGCTGCCAGACGGTTTTGTCGTCACCGATCTCAACCATCGCATTGTGTCGGCGAATGCCGCCTTTTTAGATATGGTGCAAGTCGGCACGCTTGAGCAGGTGCTTGGCGAAAAGCTCGATAAGTGGCTCGGCCGCCATGCCGTGGAGGTCAACGTGCTGTATGGCAACTTACGCGAAAGCGGCGCTGTCCGGCATTTTGCAACGGTTTTGCGCGGTGAGTTTGATGCCACGGAAGATGTCGAGATTTCGGCTGTATCAGTGGCGGATGGCGAGCAACCCTGCTGCGGTTTTACCATTCGCGGCGTTGCGCGCCGGCCAAGCTACGTCGTCAACGGCCGCCGGGATATGCCGCGCTCGGTTGAGCAGCTCACCCAGCTTGTTGGTCGCGTGACCCTGAAAGAGCTCGTGCGTGAATCGACCGACGTGATCGAGCGGTTGTGTATTGAAGCCGCCCTTGAACTGACCGGCGACAACCGCGCGTCGGCTGCCGACATCTTGGGTCTAAGCCGCCAGAGCCTTTATTCTAAACTGCGCCGTCACGGCCTGGGCGATCTGGATTCAGGCGTCGGCGTTTAATCCGCTGCTTCCGCGCTGAGATTTAATTTCCGAAGGGGGGACTGCGGGGCCGGTGCGCCTGCCCCGGTCGATAGCTTCAAAGCGCGTCTGAAATTCCCGTTGCCTAGTTATTGTTTTGGCACTCTTTTTGGACGCCCAGGATAACCGGATGTGTTACCCGTCGCGAACACGCACCCCCAAACGTCAATAAAAATAGACATTAAATGTGTAAAGCAAGATTGACATATTGAGCCCGCGCTTTTACGCTTTCACGTATGTCAGAGATTGCATCGATCAACGTCCATTCAGAGCCGCTCGTAGCACAGCTGGAAGCGTTGCAAGCGCTGCGGCCCGTGCCGCACACTGTTGCGGGTGGGGGCATAAACGCGGTTGGCATCTGGCATGCCGGTGGTGCCCGATGACGGGAGGCGCGCTTTCAATGGGTAATGTCGTCAGCGCGCACAAAATGAGTTGGCTTACGATTGCCCGGCTTGGCCTTGTGCAGACGGCGCTCGGAGCCATCGTTGTGCTCACCACATCGACAATGAACCGCGTGATGGTCGTTGAATTGGCGTTGCCGGCTATCGTGCCTGGGTTTCTGGTGGCGCTGCACTACGGTTTGCAGATCTTGCGGCCGCGCTGGGGCTACGGCTCGGATGTCAGTTCCAACCGTACGCCGTGGATCATCGCTGGTATGGCAGTGCTGGCCACAGGTTCCGTTGCGGCAGCGGCCGCGATCTATGTCATCGACCATTTCAGCGTGCCGCTGGGCGTTGTCCTTTCGGTGGCCGCGTTTTGCTTGATTGGCATTGGTGTCGGCGCGACGGGGACGTCCCTACTGGCTCTGCTCGCCTCGCGCGTAGGCGAAGAGCGGCGTGCGCCGGCCGCTACGATTGTTTGGCTGATGATGATTGCAGGCTTCGCCGTCACCAGCATCGCCGTTGGCTCGTATCTTGATCCGTTTACTTCGGGACGGCTTCTCGCCGTGACAGCCGTGGTGTCGGCTCTGGCGTTTCTTGTGGCGGTCGCTGCAATCTGGGGTGTCGAGGCGCGAGAAAATGCGAGGTCACCTGTTGTCCGCGCTCAGACCTCAAATGCAAAGCCGCCTTTTAAAACGGCTGTGCTCGAGGTTTGGTCCGAGCCCAAGGCGCGCCGCTTCACGATTTTCATTTTTGTGTCGATGCTTGCCTATTCGATGCAGGACCTCATCCTCGAGCCCTACGCCGGTTTGGTCTTCGGGCTGACGCCGGGCGCGTCGACAAAGCTGAGCGGTGTGCAGCATGGCGGCGTTTTCGCCGGCATGTTGTTTGTTGCGCTCGCGGCCAACCCGAAATTCGGCTTTGGAGAGTTGCGCACTTGGGTCGTGGGCGGGTGCGTTGCCTCCGCAATTGCCTTGCTCAGTCTCGTCTTCTCCGCAGTGATGGGGCCGGCGTGGCCGCTGCGGGCCTCGGTGTTCGCGCTCGGTGTCACCAATGGCGCGTATGCCGTTGCGGCGATCGGCTCGATGATGGGATTGGCAGCCTCCGGGCGCAACTCACGCGAAGGCGTGCGCATGGGAATCTGGGGTGCCGCGCAGGCCGTCGCCTTCGGCATTGGCGGATTTACCGGAACTCTCGCCGTCGACGTGATGCGCAAAATCGTGGCCGTGCCTGCAACGGCATACGCGACAGTCTTTATTTTCGAGGCGGTGTTGTTTCTGGTCGCGGCCGGGTTAGCGCTGCGCTGCATCGATTTTAAATCGGACACCACTGCAACAAAGCCGATGCCGGTATCACCCGGCAGTTTGGCCCCCGGTTTGGCCCCCGGTTTGGCCATTGAACTCTCATAGGGACGTGCGACGTGGATCAGATCGATACATTTGACGTGGTGGTTATTGGTGGTGGTCCGTCAGGCGCGACGGCGGCGACGGATTTGGCGCGGCGCGGCCATTCGGT
>JAYUCQ010000053.1:0-2535 GCA_043740265.1 Hyphomicrobium sp. | reverse complement strand
TCCGCTCGTCGATGGGCCCGGTTGAATATCTTTTGAACATGCTGGGCGAGCAGGCACTGTGCGCAACAGTTCTCGTTGCGGCTGCTGTTTTGAACGTGGCTTTAAACTTCGCGCTTGTTCCAACGTGGGGCATGGTGGGAGCGGCAATTGCAACGTCGGCTTCGTTGGTCATGGCGGCGTTGATGAATTCGATTGTGGCTTGGCGGCGATTGGATATTGAAATCGCGATCTGGAAGAACCTGCCGAAGTTTTGAGGTTTGCTGGCACACTGGCGGTTAACAAAATCGCGCGAACGGTGTAAGCTACTACTAGGAGCCCGTAATGCCGCCGATTGTAAGCGCAAAAAAAGTTGAAGTTGAAAATGCCTGCCGCACGTTTGGCGTGGCCCGGCTTGACGTTTTTGGCTCGGCCGCAACGGATGCCTTCGACGCGGCCAAAAGCGACCTGGACTTCCTCGTAACATTTACTGAGATCGCGCGAACAAAGGCGTTCGACAACTTCTTTGGCCTGCGCGAAAGGCTTGAAGAAATTTTCCACCGTCCGATCGATCTAGTCACGGCGTCATCCATCAAGAACCCATATCTTGCCGCCGAAATCGAGAAGCAGCGCCAGCCAGTCTATGGCGCATAAAGCGGAAAAATTGCTCGCCGATATTTTGGCTGCGGCGGCGGCGATTGAGAAATTTACCGACGGGCACACGCGGCAGTCGTATTCGCGCGATCTTATGCTGCGATCCGCTGTTGAACGTCAACTTGAGATTCTTGGCGAGGCCGTGCGGCTGCTTCAAGCATTGGATGCAACTCTTGTCAGCCACATTAGCGAGCACCGCCGCATTATCGCGTTCCGCAACATGATCGCCCACGGCTATGATGGTTTGGACGACGACATCGTCTGGCAAGTCATTTCGGAGAAGCTACCTGTGCTCGCCGGAGAAGCGAAAGCGTTGATGTCGAAGCTAAAGCCAAAAACCTAGCGCGCGACTGCCGGCATATTTAACAAACAAGGTGAACGTTTTTCTCTATCGTTTACTATAGGTTTTGCTCGACAGCGTGACGCTCCTCTGCTATGATATTTGTATGGTCGGAAGTGTGGGTGGTTGGAGCTTTTTGCTTTAACCGCCTTTTTTATTGGGCAGACTCTTGCGTTGTCCCCGGCGACTCTCCTGCGTCGAGCCGGCCGCCGGGGAACGGATCATCGCTCAGTTCAGCCTCTAGCGGGTTTGTGCCGTGCGGAATGCAAGTCGTCACCGGCAACGGCCGCTCCAACATCGATTGTAACCCGGACTGAAGATCCGGTTCGAAACTTGTTGCGCTCGTCGAGCGGCACGGAGTCCTCTGCGACGGCAACATAGACCGTACGTGTCGAACCCTTCGAAGCTCCGGCGTCTTCTTCGCCATCCGTGATGCCATCGACAACGGCTCTGATGCTTCGCACCGATGCGATATTGCGCAACCCGGGTTTCACTTGGGCGCCATCGCCCGCTTCAATTGGAGGTAACGCAGCAGCCGGTGCAACGACTTCGACCACATATGTCTGATCAGTTCTTCTAACATCAAACAAGATGTCGCCTTCGGTGACTTTGGCACCCGGCACAGAGAAGCGGACGTTGCGGATAACGCCGTCGTGCGGGGCAAAGACGTCAGCATTGGCGAGACGTGTCTGAAGATTTGCGATATGATTGCGGACATCGGTAACCTTCACGGCGAGATCACGCTCGCGCGACACGATATCTTCAAGCCGCGATCTGGCGCGGTCGGCCGCCGCTAACCGCGCCATTTCCTTTTCGCTCTCGACGTCAGCAATTTGAGCGTCTGCCTCTGCTACGCGGAGTTCGACAGCCATAATCTGGCGCTCGAGTTCGGCGTCGCGGTTGAGCGGGAAGACGCCCCGCGCGACCAAGTCAGAAATTCGCTTGCGCTGCGCGATCAGGCTGGTGAGCTGTTCAGCGCATTTGCCGCGAATGATAGTTTGAATTTCAGACTTCCGTTTCAGCCTTTCGATCTGCCGGAGCTCGGCATCGCGCCGTATCTGCTGCACCTTGAGTTCGCTGCCGATGAGTTCGCGGTGCGATTTCTGCAATTCGCCGAGCGTCTCGGCGGCAGAGGCTGACCAAGTGTCTTGCGGCAAATCCGATGGCTTAAAGGCAACCTCTGTGTCACCCGCCTTCTCAGCCGCCAGAGCCGCCTTCTGCATTGAAAACGTCGCCAATTCCAAGCGCAGCGCCTCAAGATCGGACAAGCGATCCGCAGGCTCGATACGGGCGATCACCGCGCCGGCCTTAACGACCGACCCTTCACGCACAGCGATCGTAACGAGACGTCCTGCCATTGTGGTCTTCACCTCGGTGGCGCTTGGTTCCGAACGCACGACGCCGGTGAACTCAGAATCCGGCGGTGGCTGGAGCTTGGAAAAGACATGCGTCACACTCAAGTAGCTTGAGGCGAGAATAACGCCGCCGCAGAGCACTGTGGTCAGGTGTAACAACGGAATATGAGCATTCGAATGAGAGGATATGTGCATGACACACTCCAACAG
>JAYUCQ010000052.1:0-2542 GCA_043740265.1 Hyphomicrobium sp. | reverse complement strand
AAGAATGCTCCGGCCGCCGCAGCAGAAAGCGCCAGACCGGCTGAAATTGAAATCGAGCGGCTTTGCGCGCTTTTAATTTCGAACACAAAGGGGCATCGCACGCTCGAGCGGACGTTTGAAGGGCTCTACCGGGTGGCGCATCTCGCCCGCGACCGGCTCTCGCTGGAAGCGTGGCAAGCGCTGAGCAAATTCCGCCCGGGCGACACCTGGGTCACGTCGCTCTCGACTGCAGCGCCGCTGTCGGTTCTCGATCTGCTCGATGAAGGTCTGGCGTCTATCGCCGCGTTCAACGGATTGATGCACGAGAATATGACGCGCAATTTCGGCTGGTCGTTCCTCGACATGGGACGGCGCATGGAGCGCGCCTACAACCTCAGCGAAGCCATTTTGGCGCTGTTCATTCCGGTGCCGGAGGCCGAGGAAGAATCCAGCAGCCTGCTGCTTCTGTTGGAACTCGCCGATAGTTTCATCACCTACCGCTCCCGCTACCGGCTCGACCCAATGCTGCCACTGGTGCTCGATCTGCTTTTGCTCGATGAAGCCAACCCGCGCAGCCTTGCCTATCAGCTGGCCGCGATCTCCCGGCACATGGAAAGTTTGCCGGACGCTAAACGCGGAGTCAGCTTGTCGGAAGATCGCCGTTTGATATTGGCCGCTCTGACGTCCATCCGGCTGGCCGACGTGGAGGCGGTTGCGCGGGAGACGAGCGGCGCCGCGCTTGAACGGTTGATGCAAGAGCAGTTGAAATTGATCCCCGAACTCTCGAATGCCGTCTCGCGGCACTATTTCAATCTGACGCAAGATGCGCCGCACCGCGTTCATACGCGCATCGAACCCCGCATTGAGGCTGAGACATGATTTTCGAGGTCAGCCACAAGACGCATTACAGCTATTCTCTTCCGGTTGTGCAGTCTCAGCATCTCATTCACCTGTCGCCGCGCCGCTTGGCTCGCCAGATCATCCGCAATCATAGTGTGATCGTCGAACCGGCACCGGCGCTGCGCTATGATGGCGTCGATGCGTTCGGCAATCCGGTTCTCATCCTCGACATTGAAGTGCCGCACAAGGAGCTTGTGCTGCATGCGCGCACGAGCGTCGAAACGTTGGCGGTTGCCGCCTTCCAGCCGGCGGCGACGCTGCCCTGGGACCGGCTAGACGAAAGTTTCAAACGGCTCGATGACGGCATGCCGCTGGATGTGATCCAGTACCGCTGCGCCTCGCGTCTGACCACGGCATCGCGCGACATCAGCGCTTATGCCAAACAATCATTCACGCCCGGCCGGCCAGTGTTGGAGGCGGCCGTCGATCTCAGCCGCCGCATTTTTACCGACTTCAAGTTTGACGCCGCTGCAACGGACGTGTCGACGCCGATTGAGCAGGTATTCAGGCAGCGGCGTGGCGTTTGTCAGGACTTCGCCCATCTCGCCCTCACATGCCTCAGAGCCATGCGCGTGCCGGGCCGTTACGTCAGCGGCTATATTCTGACGCGGCCGCCGCCGGGCCAGAAGCGGTTGCAGGGCGCGGACGCTTCGCACGCCTGGATCTCCGTTTGGTCGCCGGAGGCAGGATGGGTGGACCTCGATCCGACGAACGGCATCATCGTCGCCGACGAGCACGTCACCATCGCCTATGGCCGCGACTACGATGATGTCAGCCCGATCAGCGGCGTGCTTCTCGGTGGCGGAGAACACACAGTTGCGGTCAGCGTCGATGTTGTGCCGGCGTCGTGAAGCGGCATTTGCCCAATCGTTTTGCACTCTGCCTGCTGCGCACTCAACTTGCGCGCTACGCCACCAACCTGCGTGCTGGGAACGTAGTGTCACACCGGACAATAAAACTGGAACTCGCCTGAGCGCATCCGTGTTCTAATCGCGCGAAACTTGAAGTCGTGCAGCCCGGGCGAAGGTAAAATCATGAAAATCCGCGTGGGCTACGAACTGGAATACGAGTTTCCGCAACCAACACCTATTCTGTTGATGTTGAATATCCACTCCAGCCGCGCGTCTGACCAGATTACGCCCGACAATATCGTTGTAAGTCCTCCCGCAGCATTTTCCGGGTACCGGGACGGCTACGGCAACTGGTGCACTAGGATGGTTGCGCCACCGGGTCTTGTCCGGCTCTCAGCCGAGAGCGTCGTCCATGATACTGGCCTGCCAAATCCGAGCGTTTGGGATGCGCAGCAGATTCCCGTTGAACAATTGCCAGAAGAAGCACTCGTCTTTCTTCTTGCGAGCCGCTTTTGCGAGAGCGATCGCATGCTCGATCTCGCATGGTCACATTTTGGAAATGGTCCGACCGGTTGGGGCCGCGTTCAGCAGATTTGCGATTTTGTGCATCAGCATATTGTCTTCGGATATGAACACGCGCGCGTCACGCGGACCGCATCCGAGGCCTACAGCGAACGCCAAGGCGTGTGCCGCGACTACGCCCACTTGGCCATCGCTTTCTGCCGGGCGATGAACATTCCGGCGCGCTATTGCACCGGCTATCTTGGCGATGTGGGTATGCCGCCACCCTATCCACCCGGCGACTTTGCAGC
>JAYUCQ010000051.1:0-6221 GCA_043740265.1 Hyphomicrobium sp. | reverse complement strand
CCAGCGTCAGCACGCGGCCTTCCTTGACGGCGCGGCGCACAAAGCGGTCACGTTGTCCAAGTTCCGGGATGCGCGGTGCGTGGAGCATGTGCCGGGTTGCCTCAGCCGAATCGATTGCTCGCAGTGTCGCCCTGAAGACCGTAAGGCGCAAGACGAAGCGCGACTATTTGGTGGCGAGTGAGTCGCCCGCCATCGCAGGAGTGTGGTATAGCCCGACAATGATTATCGAGGATGCGAGACCTGCATGAGCGCTGGCGGTCACAATCACACTGACGACGCCGGCCACGACCACGACCACGATCACGGCGCTAGCGTCGGGCATGATCAGGCTCACGGACATGCGCCGAAAGACTTCGGCTTTGCCTTTGCGGTTGGGACTGCCCTCAACCTCGGGTTCGTCATTCTTGAAGCGGTCTACGGCTTTCTCGCCAATTCAATGGCGCTGCTGGCCGACGCCGGACACAACCTGAGCGACGTCTTCGGGCTGCTCATGGCCTGGGGCGCGAGTGTGCTGGTCAAGCGCGCACCGACACAGCGGTTCACATATGGCTATGGTTCGTCATCGATCTTAGCCGCCCTGGCGAACGCAATCTTTCTTCTCGTCGCAACCGGCGCGATTGTTTGGGAGGCCGTTCAGCGTCTCGGCTCACCCGAAACCGTCGCCAGCAAAACGGTGATGCTCGTCGCGGCGCTGGGCATTGCGGTCAATGGCTTCACGGCTTGGCTATTTGCATCTGGCAGCAAAGATGACATCAACATCCGCGGCGCGTTCATGCACATGGCTGCCGACGCGGCGATCTCGTTCGGTGTTGTCATCGCGGGTCTCGTGATTTTGCAAACTGGCTGGCTGCGGCTTGACCCCGCCGTCAGCATCGTCATTGCTATGATTATCGTCTACGGCACATGGGGCCTATTACGTGAGTCCGCCGGCTTGGCCATGCATGCGGTTCCACCGCGCATCGATCCGGCGCGCGTGCAGGATCATCTGGCGAAGTTGCCGGGTGTCACCCAGGTCCACGACCTGCACATCTGGCCGGTAAGCACGACGGAAACGGCGCTGACGTGCCACCTCGTTATGCCTGCGGGGCATCCGGGGGATCAATTTCTCTGCGATGCTGCTGAGACGCTGCACGACACCTTCGATATCCGCCACGCGACACTGCAAATTGAACATAGTGCCTGCGCTGGGTGCGCCTTGGTGCCGCCTGCCGCGTCCTAAATTTCCGCACCTGACAATTGCAGGGTGGCACTGGAAGGGTGTCACTTGAAGGGCGTTAAGCAGCACCGCCGCCGATGTTTATAGCGAACGGGTTCATTAGCCGTAAGCTTTTGACCCAGCCATTGCGCCGCCTGCACCTAATCTGCCATATATCAAGCTGCCATATCATCAGACTGCCGCCACGACGAGCGGCGTGGTTGGCTTGGGTCCCATCGCGTGGAAATGCATCAGATCCGCTATTTTCTTGCGGCGGCCAAAACCCGGAACTTCACGCGAGCCGCAGAGCAATGCGCTGTCAGCCCGCCGTCTCTCTTGCGTGCGATCAAACTCTTGGAAGGCGAATTCGGCGGGCCCTTGTTCAACCGGGAACGGTCGAACATGCAATTGACAGAGCTGGGACGCATCGCAGTTCCGCATTTGCAGCTCATCTTCGATGAAGCCGTACAGGTCAAGAAATCCGCAAAAGATTACGTCGCAAGCGCCAAGAGCACGCTTTCGCTCGGCGTTATGTGCACGATAGCGCCACATCAATTCGTCGATCTGATGCAGCAGTTTCATAAGGCCAATCCGGCGGTCGCTGTGGCGGTTCTGGACTCCAAGGCATCGACACTTGAGAAAGGTCTTTTGTCTGGCCAATTCGATGTCGCTATCTATTGCCTGCCCGGTGAAGCCCCGCACGCACGCACCCATGCACTACCGCTTTTCCGCGAGCGCATGATGATCACCTTGCCGCCGGCGCACGCCTTAGCTGGCAAGCCGAGTGTTGCAGCCACAGAGCTCAACGGCGAACCCTATCTTGATCGCGTCAATTGCGAGTTCTCTGGCTACGCCGACAAACTTTTCCTTGATCGCAACATTGTTGGTCCAACCGTCTATCAAAGTGAACGCGATGACTGGATTCTAGCTATGGTCGCGGCAGGTGTCGGATATGGTTTCATGCCGCAATCGTCTGCGATTCATCCAGGCGTCGTGAGCCTGCCGCTTACCGATCCCGAATTGTGGCGCACCGTCAATCTGGTGACGGTCCGCGGACGGCCGCACTCTCCGGCAGTTGGCGCTTTTGTGCGCCAAGTCATGCGCGTAAAATGGTTTGGAAACGTTGCACTGGCGATGGGAGGGAGCAAGTCGGCCGCAAGCAAAAAGCCCCGCAAGACATAACTCCTACCGCACCGCAGCATGCCGTCCGGATAGGTCCGCGTTACCCCGTTGAGTGGGGCGGTCCGCGGCAATCGCGGCGTATGATCTTGCCAACGCGATGCGCGTGATGGGCATCGCGATAGCACCACAAAAAAAGCGCTTACAGGACGGCAGATCACCCTGCCTGAGTCTAAAGAACGCTTGTCAGCGCGGGGAAATGCAAGTCCATGTCGAAGAACAAGGTCATCTCGGCCGACGAAGCCTTAGCGCTCGTCAGCGATGGCGATGTCGTTTGCACCACCGGATTCGTTCAAAGCTGCATCCCTGAAGCGCTGCACGCGGCGCTTGAGAAACGCTTCGTGCAAACCGGCGCGCCCGGCAATTTGACGCTGATCATGTGCGCGGGCGCGGGGGACAGCAAGGGGCTAGGCACAGGCCGTCTGCACCACGAAGGGCTTTTGAAACGCGTCATCGCCGCCAACTTCGGCCGCATGCCGAAAGTTGCGCAGGCGGCGCAGGAGAATAAAATCCAGGGCTATAATCTGCCCCAGGGGATCATTTCTAAACTCTATCGCTCGTGTGCGTCCGGGCAGCCGGGCCTGTTCTCGAAGGTCGGATTGCAAACTTACGTCGATCCGCGCCTCGGCGGCGGCAAAGTGAATAGCGTCACCACAGAAGATATCGTCAAGCTCGAAGTCATCGATGGCCGCGAATGGCTATTCTATAAAGCGACACCGATTGATGTCGCGTTGATCCGCGCCACCAGCGCCGACCCGTCCGGCAACTTGAGCATGGAAAAGGAAGCGCTGACGCTCGACTGCCTGGCGCAGGCAATGGCCGCCCACAACAACGGCGGCGTTGTTATCGCCCAAGTCGAACGCATTGTTGAGCAAGGCTCGATCAAACCGAAGGACGTGAAAGTTCCAGGCATTCTCGTTGACGCGGTCGTCGTTGCTGAAAGCCCGGAGATGCACCGCATGAACTATGGCGTCATGTATGACCCGTCGCTGTCGGGCGAAATTCGCGTGCCGACCGACGCTATTGCCAAAATGGTTTTGGATGAGCGCAAGATTATTGCCCGGCGTGCTGCCTTCGAATTGCCGCTCAATGGCGCCATCAACCTCGGCGTCGGTGCGCCCGATGGCGTTGCCTCTGTGGCGGCTGAAGAAAAAGTAACCCCGTTTCTGACCATGACGACGGAAGCCGGCGCCGTCGGCGGCGTGCTGGCGGGCGGATCGAGTTTCGGCTCATCTGCCAACGCCCACGCCATCATCGACCAGAACGTCATGTTCGATTTCTACCACGGCGGCGGCCTGGACCTCACCTGCCTCGGCATGGCCGAATGCGATCAGTTCGGCAACGTCAACACCAGCAAATTTGGCGGCCGCCTTAACGGTTGCGGCGGCTTCATCGATATTTCGCAAAATTCGCGCGCCGTGGTGTTTGCCGGAACCTTTACCGCGGGCGGGCTCCAAGTCGAAATCGCTTACGGCAAACTGAAAATCGTCAAGGAAGGCCGGGCCCGCAAATTCGTCAACAACGTCGAGCAGATTACGTTCTCTGGCAAATACGCCGCCTCAAAATCGCAACCCGTCATCTATGTGACCGAGCGCTGCGTGTTCCAGCTGACCCCCGGCGGGCTCGAGCTTATCGAAGTCGCGCCCGGGATCGATATCGAAAAGCACATCCTGGCTCAAATGGATTTCAAGCCGATCATCAACAAGCCAACGCCAATGGACCGCCGCATTTTCATCGATGAACCGATGGATCTGATGTCGGAACTGTTGAACCTCAAATTGTCGGAACGCATCAGTTACGACAGCGACCGCAACATCCTGTTCCTCAATCTCGAAGGCTGGAGCGTGCGCAAAAAGAGCGACATCGACGATCTGCGCAAAGCCCTCGTCGAGGCCCGCATTGCCGCCGGCCGGCGGGTCAATTCCGTCGTCAATCACGACGGCTGCCGCATCGCCGAAGACCTCTACGACGACTATGCCGAGATGATCCAGTACATGTCGGAAAACCACTATCTGACGACGGCGCGCTATTCGACGAGCGCGTTCATGCGCATGAAAATGCAGGAGGCGCTAGATAAGCGCGGCCTCGCCCCGCACATCTTCGAACGCGCCGAGGAAGCCCACGCAGTTGTTGAGGGGAAGAAGTAGACGGGCCTCATGCTTGCCCTGTAATAGCCTACTCTAACAACGTCATCCCCGCGAAGGCGGGGATCTGTCCAGGCTTCTTTTCGAATTCCAATTGATACTTGAACGGATCCCCGCCTTCGCGGGGATGACGTGCTATCTGACGAAGCTGCTCAGTCCGAAGCAACCACCACTAAAAACCGGCTCGCGGCTTTGAACTCTGCGGTCCGCCGCGTGCGGCGCTCTAGGGCTTCATCGTCCTGGCCCCAGAATCCGATTTGATAATCTTCATCAACCTGGGCCGCAGTCCAGGCCGCGTCGGCTGTGAGAAACCCGCGAGCATGCGCGACGGCGAGCAGCGCCGACCCGGTCAACGTCGTCATGACGTGCAGCGCCGTCAACTGATAGGCGTTGCAGTGTTTAAGGGCGGACGCCAGCGGATCAAGCGCGCTCTTCGGCTGCTCAACGGGCATGACGCCTTTGACCACCGAAAAGCGAGCATCAAAGCTCTCATGCACCCATTTCAAAACCGGGTCCCAACTGGCTGCTTGCAGCGCTGCGAGGTCAAGCGGAGCCTCAGCGCGATAGCACAGCAGGTCACGTCCAGCATACGCCATGATATCGGCGGCGACGTCGTCAAGTGCGTCCGTGACCGCATCAATCGCGGTGTTGGCAAAACGTGTCAGCGGCATCGACGCCGGATTGATGACGCTGGCCTGTGCCGACCACTCCGCTGCGACCGCATCAGCGGCGGCGCGCGTTGGCAAAACCAGCGGGCGTTTGGCAGGCGTTTTAATCGCGCGGCCGTCGAGCAGGATATGCAAGGGCGTGCCATCACCCACACTCGCTATCTTATAAAAGCGCTTGATCAGCGGCTTCATCATCGTATCGGTGATGGGGCCCTTCGGCGCGCCAGAGGCGGGCGCGTCGTGTGAGCCGCTTGTCGATTTCGGGCTCATGCCGCGCGGTCCAAGTCTGCATAAATGCGGTTCAACGCGTCAGGCAGCGCGCTATATTCATCGATGATCAAATGGGCTCCGGCGTCTGCGAGTTCACTCTTATGATGATAACCCCACGTGACGCCCAGCGCTCCGACCTTGGCGGCGCGCGCCATTTCGATGTCGTAGGTTGTATCGCCGATCATAATCGTTTTGTTGGGCGTGACACCCGTTTCCAGCAGGGCGCGGTGGATCATCGACGGGTGCGGCTTTGACGGATGATCGTCGGCGGTCTGGATGGTTGTAAAAACGCCGTGCCACTTTTCGCTTTCAATCAGCCGCTCGACGCCGCGCTTCGATTTTCCAGTGGCAATGCCGAGGATTAAATCACCCCGCGCCGCCAAGGCATCGATGATCAGCTTAGCGTCTGGAAACAAGCCTTCACTGTCGGCTGGGTCATGGTCGAGTTCGCGGAAGGCGCCCTTGTAGCGCTCGGCGAGGTCCTTGCGGGTTTCGTATTCAGCTTCAGGTGCCAGCACTGAGAACGCTTCCGGCAACGACAGGCCAACAACAGACAGCGTCTGCGCCCGCGTCGGCGGCGTCATGTGCAGGCTTTTGAAGGCGTGGTTCATCGACAAGACGATGCCGGCCTGGCTATCGACGATCGTGCCGTCGCAATCGAAGATGACGAGTTTCATTCGTCGCGGGCCTCGAATTTACTAGCGTCGAACCCCAACAGCTCCCAGGTCATCAGCATGTGCGACGACAGCGGCGCGGTGACGTCAA
>JAYUCQ010000050.1:0-6242 GCA_043740265.1 Hyphomicrobium sp. | reverse complement strand
TTCCCCGGTCCAGGGCTAGAGTGATTCGGCGGCTAAAAATAGGACAGGCGGCGGAAGTCACCCTCCGCCGCCCGATTTGGCGACGCTCCGGCCCACTGACCTCGAGGAGAGCCAGCGGCCGGGCGCGAAGGTCTGAACTTAGCCCTTGCCGAGCACGGTCACCGTGACCGGGGCGACGCCTGCGTTCTGCATGCTGATCGCGTGCGCGGCTGCCTTCGACAGGTCGATGATGCGGCCGGCGACGTAGGGGCCACGGTCATTGATGGTAACCACGACGGAGGCGCCGTTGTTGCGGTTGGTGACGCGAACCTTGGTACCGAATGGCAGCGTCTTGTGAGCGGCCGTCATGGCGTTGGGATTGAAGCGGCCACCCGAAGCGAGCGCTTGTGGTTCCCAATAGTATGAGGCTTTGCCCGAATAGCTGGCGCCACTGCCGCCGGTGTCGCCATTGTCATACGACTTCTTCGCCTTCTTGGCGGGCTTGTCGTAGGAGGCTTCCTGATACGACTTCTTGGATTTCTTGTAGCTCGTCTTAGTTGACTTCGTTGATGCCGCCGATGCCGGCGAGCCGCAGACGTAAGCCGGGCCATCACATGTCCACGTCGCGGACGCAGGCGCTGCAAAAGACGCCATCGCAGCAAAAGCAAAAACGGCATAACCGATGAGTGTACGCATGGTATAACCTCTTTTTTTCCAAACGGCGTAGCCACGAGCGAGTCGAATAAGCCGGCTTATCCTACAAGGGCCGCCGATGCGGCCTTGGGAAAAGTGCTGTGGTGTGTTGAAGACCCGTCGCCGAACTCCAGAACTCTGTTCACGCTACTGCCAATTTCTGGGAAACCCCGTCCTGGCTCGCGGACAGCACCATTCGAGGCCCGGCGCGTCAACCCGCGGCTCTGATCGTAATTTAACCACAATACGTAAGTCACTGAATTTAAATGTAAATTATAACATCCGTCAGGACGCGCGCGACGGCACGCCGCACATCGGCATGATTTTTCGAAAAACAAAACGGCGAGCAGCTTGCGCTCCTCGCCGTTCGAACACGTCTTTTGTTGATCAGCCCTTGCCGATGATCGCGATTTTGACCGGCGCGACGCCGCTGGCCGTCAAGCCGATGTCGCTAGCTGCTGCCCGCGACAGGTCGATGATGCGGCCGCCAACGAAGGGACCACGATCATTGATGCGGACATCCACGGTGTCGCCGTTGCGCGTATTGGTGACGCGAACCAGTGTGCCGAACGGCAGGGTTTTGTGAGCCGCCGTCATTTCATTCATGTTGTAGATTTCGCCGTTCGCGGTCTTGCGGCCGTTGAAGTTACCGCCGTACCACGACGCCATGCCGGACTGATATTCTGATCCACCACCGCTCTTAGAAGCCTTGGCGACTTTCTTCTTCGCCTTCGGCGCGTCTTGGTCACCAGTCTCAACGGCAGCCTTCGCGACCTTGACCTTGGGCTTGGCGACGCTCGCGACTTTCTTCTTCGCCTTAGCTTTGACCGGTGTGTCGTCGTTGCTGACTTCTACCGGCTTTTTGATTTTAGCTTTGGCGACCTTGGCCTTTACGGCCTTGGCCGGCTTTTCAGCGACGGCCGGAGATGTCTTTGCCGGCTTAGCCGCGACTTTCTTGGAAGCGGCAACGTCGCCGCCGCAGATATAGGCCGGACCTGAGCACGATTGCCGCCAGCCGTCCGCTGCTGCTTGAGCCGGGCTTTGCGCCAACACTGCCATCGGCAGCAGCGCTAACATGGCTTTGAAAATTGACCTCATACGCGTCTCCTTTTGCTCGCGGCAGACGGCTGCGGACGTGCTATCGGCTGCCCAATGGCTGGCCGAGTGACGGCAACGAGACCGTTGTCTCGCCGGCGTCGCGCGCTGCATGGAATTGACGAGGGGGAAATCAATTCAGATCGTTCCCACGCAAAACACCAGAACCCGTTCTGTCGCCTTTAGAAATGGGGAGAGATCCCCTTCCTGGCCGGCCACCCCTTCACTGCTGGCGCAGGGGGGTCAACATGGTAAATGAGCCACGCCTGCAACCAATCCGGGCACAGCACTGTAGTTTCAGGTTTTTTCCGGAGCAGGGTTGGGCAAAGCGTGACGCCGCGCCGCATCATGGTGAATAGGGTTCGCGTCACTCCGAAAGATTGGCACATGATCTGAGTTGAATTCTGGAGCGAAATAAGTTGGGCAATATCGCAAAAGCAAGCGAACCCAGTTTCAAGGAAGCACTGGGCGTGTGGGCCAAAATAGGCTTCACGTCGTTTGGCGGACCGGCCGGGCAAATCGCGCTCATGCACAAAATTCTGGTAGACGAAAAAAAGTGGCTCGACGAGCGCACGTATCTCTTGGCGCTTAATTTTTGCACGCTGCTGCCCGGACCCGAGGCGATGCAACTCGCGACGTATGCGGGCTGGCGCTTGCACGGCGTTAAAGGCGGGCTGGCCGCTGGGCTGCTGTTCGTGTTGCCGGGTGCGGTGCTCATTCTAGCGTTGTCGATGTTGTACGCGGCCTACGGTTCGATCCCGGCGGTGACGGCGCTGTTCACAGGTATCAAGGCGGCCGTGCTGGCGATTGTTGTCGAAGCCCTGCTGCGGATTTCGAAAAAATCGCTCAAGGATCAGACCGAATATGCCATCGCCGCACTTTCGTTTGCCGCCATTTTTTTCTTTCACGTGCCGTTTCCGTTGATTGTTCTGGCAGCGGGTGTGTTCGGGTATCTGCGTGGTCTAGGCAGCGCGCAGGAGACCGCTGCCGTCGCCTCCGTACCGGTTCCCATTTTTCAAACTCTGACAACGATTGCGGCGTGGCTTGCGATTTGGATTTTGCCGCTGGCGGCAATCGCTCTGGTGTTTGGTGGCGATCACGTACTGTCGAAACTGGCGTGGTTTTTTTCTAAACTTGCAGTTGTCACCTTCGGCGGCGCATACGCCGTGCTCGCCTACATGGCGCAGGATGCGGTGCAGATCTACGGCTGGATGAAGCCCGGAGAAATGCTCGACGGCCTTGGTCTCGCTGAGACAACGCCGGGGCCGCTTATTCTGGTCACCGAGTTCGTTGGATACCTCGCGGCCTACCGGCAGGGCGGCGGATCGCCCATCGTGATGGGCACGCTCGGTGCACTGGTGACGCTGTGGGCGACGTTTGCGCCCTGCTTTCTCTATATCTTTGCCGGCGCGCCTTACATCGAACGCTTGAAGTCGGCGCCGCGTTTGAAATCGGCGTTGTCGGCGATCACGGCCGCTGTCGTCGGCGTTGTGCTCAACTTGTCAGTGTGGTTCGCGCTGCACGTTATTTTCCGCACCGTCACAGACTGGCAGTACGGGTTTTTGCACGTGCCGCTGCCGCAGTTGCAAAGCCTCGATTGGACGGCTGCGGCGTTGGCCGTACTCGCAGCACTGCTGCTGTTCCGCTTTCACGCCGGGGTCATGACAGTCCTCGGCGTCTGCGGTGCTCTAGCGCTGGCGGCCGGTCAATTTCTCTAACCTACAGCCAGCCCTTACGGCGGAAATAGAGGTAGGGAACGAGGCCGGAGACGAACATCAAGCCGAGCGCCATCGGATATCCGTGGATCCACTCAAGCTCGGGCATGTTCTTGAAGTTCATGCCATAGACGGATGCGACCAGCGTCGGCGGCATCAGCATGACCGCCATCACCGAGAATAGCTTGATGATCTGATTTTGCTCGGTTGTGATCATGCCAAGTGTGGCGTCGAGCAGAAAACTTGTGCGGCCTGAGACGAAGCGCAGATGCTCCGCCAACGACATGATATCGCGATCAGCACTTTCAATGCGTGCCATGATCTTGGGGTCTTCACCGTGTTCGCGCATGGCGTCGGCAAAGTACATCAGCGTCCGGTGCAGAGACGTTGCCGATTCCTGCGCTCTTGATGTCGTGTCACCTTGCTTGCCGACCGTTTGCAACATGACGTCGAGCCGCTGGCCTTGACTGCTCCGTGCGCCGTTTTGAGCAAAGATGTGAGGCGCGAGCGAGTCGACACCATCCTGCAGCCTTTCGATCAGATCAGCCTGGCGCTGAATGATGGTTTCCAGCAGACTGATCATGATCTGCGCGCCGTTACCGCAATTCTCGGCGCTGCGGCAGGCGCGGTCAGCGAACAGCGTGAAGGCCTTGGGTTCTCCGTAGCGTACCGTGACCAGCCGGTTGCCGGCGAGGATGAAGGTCACGTCAGACGTCACAACCGTGTCCTTGTCCGGCCCATGAATGACAAACGCCGTCATGAACTGTGCGCCGTTCTCGCTGTAAAAACGGTTTGAGGCTTCGATCTCGCGCATTTCTGCCCGCGTCGGGACGTCAAGGTTGAGGACTTTCTCGATGTCTTTCTCTTCCTCATCCGTCGGGTTCAGCAGATCAATCCAAACGGTGGCGCTTTCGACATCCGTGATGCCGTCGCGTTTGACGAGGCAGTTACCGGCGGCGTCATAGAGTGAGATCATGGCGATGCGATCCGGGATTGTTGCTGTTGCGGGCGTTGTCGTAGCGCACACTCATATGTTCTGAACAGAGGCCTCGTGCTGTTGTAAAATGAGCCGGGCTGGATCGCGGAACACTCCAAGGCCGGTTATAGTCAGGCTTTCCGCCGCTGCGGGCCCGTCCGGTCTTGGTGCTATGACCGGTAGGTCTGACGAATCGGCTTCAAAGGAGACTACTATGGCATATTGTAAGTTGACGGTGGTTAGTGCGGCGGTGGCGGCGTCTGCATTACTGGCACCCGTGTCACCCGCATTGGCAATAGACTGCCAAGACGGCTACCAGCTGGTGCAAGGAAACCGATTGTCGACGCCCTACTGCCAGGACGACTTGCTGGCCAAAGTTGCGCGCCAATACGGCATGAAAGCCTCGGCAGAAGAAATCAGAAACAATCCCAATTTTAAGCGACACATCTGCAGGTTTGTTGGCCGCGATATCCGGGTGCAGGAAAATTGCGGCATTTCCAATCCGACCGGCCGCCGCGGATAGTGATCAGGTCCGGAAACATAACAGTGACGCAAGGCTTCAGCCCCGGCAGCGCGACAGCAGATCTACCGGCACTCGAGGCACGCTGGGGGCGAGCGCCGGGTGTTCGCTTTGAGCATCGTTTTGGCGGCGCGGTTGCGGTGCTCGAGGCGGCGGGGTCCGTGGCGATCGTCGCTCTGCAGGGCGCGCAGGTTTTGTCGTGGCAGTGCGCGGCGCATTGTGACGGCGTGTTGTGGCTCTCGCCCGACGCAAAACTTGGCACTGTGAAAGCCGTGCGCGGCGGTGTTCCTGTTTGCTGGCCGTGGTTCGGGCCGCATCCGGATGACGCAAAAAAGCCGGCGCATGGATTTGTTCGTGCTGCGAACTGGCATGTGGCGGGTTCGGCTGCATCCGTGGGGCGCGCGAGACTGGTTCTGTCGTTCGATACCGCCGCGATCGATCCAGCGCTGTGGCCGTCACGCGCTCAAGCGGAGGTCGAAATTACGCTGACGGACAAATTGACGATTGCGCTTTCGACAAGCAATCTCGCCTCTCAACCGTTGGCATTGACCGAGGCGCTGCACACGTATCTGGCGGTTGGCGATATTGCAGATGTTTCAGTGACGGGATTTGACGGGCGAACTTATATCGATCAGCTTCACTCAAATGCGCGGCGCGTTCAAAGCGGGACTGTGCAATTCGCGGGCGAAGTCGACCGCATCTATCAGGATGCGCCGGGCGACGTGCTGGTTACCGATCACAGCCTTGGCCGCGAAATTCGCGTTTCAAAATTGGGAAGCCAATCGACGGTCGTGTGGAATCCTTGGACCCTCAAGGCTGAGCGCCTGGGCGACATGGGTGCAGACGGCTATCGTCGCATGGTGTGCATCGAAGCCGCTAATGCCGGAGACGACGTGGTGACGCTCGCATCTGGCGCGCGTCACCGTCTTATTACTGAGATTTCCGTCAGGCCAATTGTATCGAAACAATCTTAACCAAGAGCTTCCTAGCCCAGATCTGGCGTGACTTCCGAAACGTCTTTGGCACGACGGACGCTACCGTCGAACTGGGCGCCTTCGGCAATGGCCAGTGTCTGCTTGACGATGTCGCCATCGACACGCGACGTGGCATTGAGAATGACGGCCGAGCCCTTGAGCGCGCCGCGCACTTCACCTTGCACTATGATGGTGCGCGCTGTGATCGTACCCGAGACGCTTCCGGTTTCGCCAACGGTGACACTTTCGCCGTGGACGTCGCCCTGAATCTGACCGGCGATCAAAAGCGA
>JAYUCQ010000049.1:0-2577 GCA_043740265.1 Hyphomicrobium sp. | reverse complement strand
CGGAACTCAAACCCAACCAAGTTCTGGACCTGCGGACGGATATGGATTTCGCCCGCCGGGCCGCCAAAATATATACCGAAGCCAATGCCGCGCACCTTGTCGCCAACGGTCAGCAAGCGACGTTTGCCAATTTGCGGCTTGCCCATCTCGTCGGCCCCGGTGGTGCGGTGCGCGTGCTATCGGCTAAAGCTGACGCACCCGTAGCGGCGCTTCTTGGCGTGACAGTAATTGGCGCCAATCCGTTTATGCGGGCGATGACGGCAGAGGATTTGATTGCGCGAGCGGCGCGCGACATTGCCCTTGATGCTCGCCTTGCGACGGAGGCAGGCATAACGCCGTCGGCCGAAGCGGTTGCGACGGCCAAGGCCGCACCGCGCAAAAAAGCCGAGCCAGCAATCGAGGTCGACTGCGATCTGTCGCGGCCAAGCTGCCGCCGCTGGCTGGCGCTCGCCAAACGCAACGCTTCACGGTCGCGCCGCGCCAGCCGTGACTAGCGGGTAGTAGCAGCTGGCCGCGGCTAAGGCTCTGCGCTCGCATAAGGCGAAACAAAAATCGCCAGCAGCTTCAACGCGAAGCCGCGCGAATCTGTTACAAGGGAGAATAATTCATCGCGACCCCAATACTTTCGTGACCCCACTACTTCGATACGACCGCAAGACTTCCACGCGACCCAAGGAGCCTGCACGATGTCAGACCGCACCCAATTCGCTATCGGCCGCAACATGATTTCGGTGCCGCGCTTCACCAAGCGGCTCGTCGAAGTTGCGGTCATTACCGGGCTGACAGGCTTGGCGGCGTTTGCGATCCTCGGGCTCAACAACGTGCTCACCGCGCGCAGCGGCTTCAGCGGCGGCTTTGATCTTTGGATGCAATTCATTCACCGCTCCGACATTCTCGGCACCATGATTTTGACCGCCATCGTCGCCGTCGCCTACATCACGTGGCAGCGCGATAACGCTGGTGGCAGCAAGCGGTAGGCCGCACTTTAGGTATTGGCGCAAAATCAAGAGGGCGAGCCAAATCAACGGCTCGTTTCCTTGTACTGCGGGCTATTTTGAGCTGAACTTTGGTTGAGAGCTGGCTGGGCGATTGAGCGTGGCTGTTTGCCGTGCTAAGCTGCCGCAATGGGCAGCATCATCGCCACAGCGCTAATCATCTTGCTGACGCTCGGCGTTATAGCCTACGTCGCCGAAAACGTTTTGGGCTCTCAAAACTCCGATTCGGAGGCCCGCGATAACTCGCCGGTGTTTTCGCTGCTGCCCGGCGACATCAAATACGAAAGCCCGTCGGGCAATTTCAAATTCTACTTCCCAGTGACGACGTCGATTGTTTTGTCGATCGTACTCTCGGTGTTGCTGCGGTTGTTTTCTTAAACCCAGGGCACGACGCTCTCTTCAGAGGCCCATAGCGTCCGCAAATGCGCCATAACGCGGCGCTATTAGAACTTCAGTTGGTGCGTCTTTGGTGGAGGCTTTCCATGTTCAGAACTATTTTTATTGCCGTCATCGCGGCACTTGCAGCGTTTCTGATTTTTGTAGCTGTGCAGCCCGCCAGCGGCACGGTTACGCGTTCGGCTGTTCTGCCGGCTTCTCCTGAAGCCATTTACCCGCACATCAATTCATTAAAGAAGTGGGATGCGTGGTCACCCTGGGCCAAGCTCGATCCGAAAGCCAAAAATACTTTTGAAGGTCCAGAGGCGGGGCCTGGATCGGCCATGTCGTGGGACGGCAACAACGACGTCGGCGCCGGCAAAATGACTGTTGTTGAAAGCGATCCCAATAAGCGCGTAAAATTAAAACTCGATTTTTTGAAGCCTTTTGCAAGCACCAGCTTTGCCGAGTTCACGCTGCAGCCGGAGGCACCGGGCACGCGGGTGACCTGGACGATGTCGGGTGAGCGGTCATTTCTTGCACGTATAATGTGTACGATCTTCGGGGCCGATAAAATGGTCGGCGGCATGTTCGAGAAGGGATTGGCCAGTCTTGGCGAGGCAGCAAAAACCCCTTAGCCCATGCCGCAAGATCCCATGCCACACTGCCGCAGAATGGAAACGAATTGGTCTGCTTCGGCGTATCTGGTAGCTAGAGCGCAAGATGACAGCTGGAGAGAGACGTCATGCACAAGAGTTTGGGTTTGGCAGCAGTAGCGGCGTTTGCAATCTGCGGCGCAGCGCCGGCTGAAGCCGACACCATTTTCGAAGTCGAGAATGCCCGCGCCGTCGCCCGCTCCAGCAGGATTGTCAGTGACGAGCAGATTGAATTTCTGAAGCGTTATGGGGCGCTGAGCGGCACGCCGGGCATCCGGCGCGGGGATACTTTTTCCTACGAGTTCGACGGCGAAGGCATACGCTATCACCACCGTCCCTTGCGCCGGCATCGTTGGCGCTAAAGCATCCGGACGCTAAGCCACTACAACGCGGCGCACTTCACCGGCCCGCCAGCGGCGCACGTTGCCCTGTACGTCCAGGCGTTGCGTTTCTGCCAACGCGTAGATGCGGGCGGCGATGACTTGGGCTGGAGCTTCAAGGCCTGCTGCTCGCGCCGCGTCTGTTGCGCGTGAGATCAGGACCGCAACTTT
>JAYUCQ010000048.1:0-6321 GCA_043740265.1 Hyphomicrobium sp. | reverse complement strand
AAGCTTCGTGCGCTCTTCTACTGGTAATTTCGAATAAATCGTCGCCAGCACCTGGGTGTGCATGTAGTCCTGGGCCATGCAGGCTTCCAAGCCCTTAGTGAACTCGCTGGCTAACAAGTGCGTGCGATAGCAGGCATCAAGAAATTTCAAGACGCCTTGCGAACCTTCGCGCTTGTGCAAGACAGCAAGCCTTCCTGCTGCGTCCTTGATGTTGGCCGCATGATCCCAGTCGCCGCGGGCGGCCAACGCGCTGCCAGCCGCCAGAACAGAAGCGAATAAAGCGATTGCAATTATCCGCATGGGTCGCAACGTCATAATCATGGCACCATCACCGGAATAAATCCGCCCACCCGTTTTGCGGACCGTTTGAGTGTCTTATCGAAACTTGCAAAACCTGCTGCATGCGAAGCCTGCGACAAATGCATTGCATCAGCGAAATCCATGCCTTGCGCGTAACCCGACATCGCCTTCGCCATCGCCGCCGGGTTCTCAGCCTGTACATTCTCAAGCCCGAAAAGACGGGTTAGGCCGGCAAGGATTTGTTGCGGCTGCAGATTGTAGACGCTGCGCAAAACCCATTCTGTTTCGAGCACGACCGTCGATGTAACCAGGATCGCATTTCGTTGCATAAGCCGTCTCGCCTCACCGACCTGCTTGGCATCATCATTTACAATGAGACGAACGATAATGTTAGTATCGATGGCGATCATCACTTCTTGGCCTGCGCCTCGAACGCCTGCCACATCCGCCGCGCCTCCTTGACGATGCCGTCGTTCATGTCTTTGATCGACTTCCTTGGCCCTTTGTAATTGGCGCACCCGATAACGTCGTCGATCGTTGTTCTCGGAAACAGTGCCGCCCTTTGCGGCCGGAGCACGATTGCATCTTTTGTGTCTTCCACAGTAAACTCAGTACCCTCCGTCCAGCCGTGCGCATCCCGCACAGCTTTGGGAATGATGATCTGGCCCTTACTGGAGAGACGGGTTTTTTCCATGACGTTCTGACCGGCGGTAAGATTGAAGTAAGACGACACTAAGCGCAATTTGCTTGTGCGTCAATTTATCAATCAAACCAGCACCTTACCTTCCTTGCTAATGGCGCGGCCGACTTCTTCGTCGGTGATATCTTCACCCAGCAGCATCTCGTTGTGGGCTTTGCCGGAAGGGATCATGGGGAAGCAATTCGCCAATTTGGCGACGCGGCAATCGAACATGACCGGGCCCTTAGTGTTGATCATCGCCAGGATCGCATCATCAAGATCGGCTGGGTTATCGCAGCGCATGCCGGTCCAGCCATAGGCGTCCGCGAGCTTAACGAAGTCAGGTAGCGCTTCGGTGTAACTTTGCGATAGCCGGTTGCCGTGCAGCAGCTGCTGCCATTGGCGCACCATGCCCATGTACTCGTTGTTTAGAATGAATACCTTGACCGGCAGATTGAACTGCACCGCGGTCGAGCATTCTTGAATGTTCATCAGGATTGAAGCGTCACCGGCAACATCGATCACCAAGGCTTTCGGATGCGCGATCTGCGCCCCGATCGCGGCCGGTAGGCCATAACCCATCGTGCCAAGCCCGCCCGACGTCATCCAGCGGTTCGGCTCCTCGAAGTGCATGAACTGTGCCGCCCACATCTGATGCTGACCAACTTCGGTCGTGATGTAGGTGTCGCGATCCTTAGTCAGCTCCTGCAACCGCTGCAGTGCGTATTGCGGCATAATCACGTCTTTGGAGTTCTTGTACGAAAGGGATTTCCGCGCCCGCCAGGTATCGATCTGCTTCCACCAGCCTTTGTGCGCCGCCTTATCCACGACCGGCGCTTTAGCTTTCCAAATGCGCAGCATGTCTTCCAGCACGTAAGCGCAATCGCCGATGATCGGAATATCGGCGTGCACATTCTTGTCGATTGACGACGGATCGATATCGACATGGATCTTCTTCGAGCCGGGTGAAAACGCGTCGATGCGCCCGGTAATACGGTCGTCAAAGCGCGCGCCGATGTTGATCATCACGTCGCAATCGTGCATCGCCATGTTGGCTTCATAGGTGCCGTGCATGCCCAGCATACCGAGCCACTGCTTGTCGGAAGATGGATAGGCACCGAGCCCCATCAACGTCGACGTAACCGGATAGCCCGTCAGCCGTACAATTTCGCGCAGCAACTGGCTGGCTTTAGGACCCGAATTGATGACGCCGCCGCCGGTGTAAAACAGAGGCCGCTTCGCACTCGCGATCAGATCAACAGCATCGCGCACCGCGCCCTGCTCCGGCTTCAGTTTTGGCCGGTAGGTTTTGTGTTGGATGTTCGACGGGCCAACATAGTTACCGGTCGCGAATTGCACGTCCTTCGGAATATCGATGACAACGGGACCTGGCCGCCCCGTGCGGGCAATATGAAACGCCTCGTGAATGATCCGCGCCAGATCGTTGACGTTCTTCACAAGCCAGTTGTGCTTCGTGCACGGCCGCGTAATGCCGACGGTATCGCACTCTTGGAACGCGTCGTTGCCGATCAGATGCGTCGGCACTTGACCCGTGATACAAACCAGCGGAATGGAATCCATCAAGGCGTCGGTCAGCCCCGTTACGGCGTTCGTCGCGCCCGGGCCCGAGGTGACGAGCACTACACCGACTTTGCCGGTCGATCGGGCATAGCCCTCAGCCGCGTGCACCGCGCCGCCTTCCTGGCGCACAAGGATGTGGCGGACTTTATCCTGCTGGAAAATTTCATCGTAGATGGGCAGCACCGCGCCGCCAGGATAGCCAAAGATGACCTCGACGCCCTGATCGGCAAGCGCCGTCAGCACGATCTCCGCACCGGTCATTGTCCGCGCCATACGTAACGTCCTCCGCTCCGGCACTCGCGTCACGCGGAGGCCAAACTCATATCCCAAAAGCCAGCTTTAAAGTACGGTGAACAGCTTGACCGGTCAACGCTAACTTTGAATAAATGCGATGGAACTGACTACAGAACTTTCCTTTGATTTCGTATTTACATTATTCCACGTAATCATATTACGTCTAAGCCAGGTCACCTGACGTTTGAGATATTGCCGGGTTTCAGTTTGGGCTTGTACGATCGCGTCTTGTATCAGCAGCTTTCCCGCCACTGCCGCCATCAGCGGCGCAACGCCAATAGCGCGCATCGCCGGCGAAGCGGGATCGAGCTCAAGCCGCGCCAGCGCTTCGGCTTCAGCCAGTCCGCCAACCTCAATCATCGCAGAAAACCGCGCGTCCGCCCGTGCCCGCAATTCCTCCCGTTCTGGCAAGAGGACGAGTTTCACGGCGTCACCCGGATCAAGCAACGGCGTACCCGGCGTGCGCTGCCATTCAGCCAGCGACTTACCTGTGGCGTGGAAAACTTCCAGCGCGCGCACGATCCTCTGGCTATCATTCGGCTCCAGCCGCAGCGCCATTTCCGGATCATCGTGCATCAGAACGGTCCACAGCGCGTAAGCACCGTGTTGCGCCTCAAGATGACGCCAATGGGTGCGCACGTCCTCTGGTACCGGCGGTACCGGTGACAATCCCTCGAGCACTGCTTTGAAATACAGACCTGTGCCGCCAACGAGTATTGGACGCAGACCGGAGTCGCGCGCGGCCGTCAAAGCCCTGGCCACGTCCTGGACAAAGCGGCCCGCCGAATAAGCTTCGCTTGCCGGCACGTGTCCGTACAGCAGATGCGGCACGCGGGCTTCGTCTTCGGCCGTTGGCCGTGCCGTCAATATCCGCAGTTCGCAGTAGACCTGCATACTGTCGGCATTGATGACCACACCGTTGAAACGTTCAGCCAAAGCCAGTGCCAGCGCAGACTTGCCACTTGCGGTCGGCCCGGCAATCAGGATGGGGCGGGTATCGTTGGACATCACGATGTCCTAGAGTGCTTCCGGAAAAGTGGGAACCGGTTTTCCGAACAGAAGCACGACGAAGCAAAGAGCTAGGGGCTGTCCGTGATTTAACTAAATCCGGACAGACCCTAGCGCGCTGGCCACCGCGCCGCCAAGCGACGAATGCTAAAACCTCAAGGCTGGCAAGACCCTCAATAGTTAATCGAGGTGCGAACGCCAAACACAGCCGCATTTGCAATCGCCGTTCCTGGACGGTCAGGATGTTCGATGTGCCCCCCCGGGTGCCAGATGTATTGAAAGTCTGGCACGACGGTCCAACCTGGAATAATTTCCGCCTGATAGTTGACCTCAAGTACCGCCTCGTCATCGCGGATCACTGGCAGCGCGGCATCGGCGTCGGCATCTCTTGCCCGGCTCGAAATATCGCCATAGCCGAACGCAGCGCCGAAACTATCCTTGGCGCGGCCGGGCACAAGTCCGCTGACCACAATGCCGGTATCAAAATAGAAGGCGATCAAGTTCTGCCTGTCGGGGCTTCCGGAAATACGGCCGAATACGCTGACGCCTTGGTCCTCGCCATTTGCCCAGATCTGCTGGTCTACGATGGCATAGAGCCCGTGATCACGCGACACCGGAGCGCCCGTCCGCTGATCGGTGAATTCACCGAACTGTTTCCAGCCGCCAAGCTTCAGCGTTCCCGGCAATCCGAATTGATATTTGAATTGACCTTCGACCATCAGCAGCGGCGGATCTTCAATGCGGAAATTCGTGCCATGCCGGTTATCGCGTTGCGGATCGGCGGCGGTCGGGTCTGCCGGGCTGCCGTTAAAGAGGCCAGCGAGAATTGCCAGATTTTCATTCGGCGCAAATTGCACCCGAACACCCGGCGTCGCGAGCGGGTATGCGGGCCCGCCTTGAATCACATTCGCTGCGGTTATGCCTGGCCATCCAAACGTGCCGTTGAAAAACTGCCCGGCCGTTTCGCTGATAAAGAACTCGCCGTCGGCCGCAAGTTGACCAAAGCGGATTGTCAACTTATCGGCCAACAGCGCCTGCTCGATCCAAAGTTCGAACAGCCGCGCTGTCTCAAGGGCCTCAATGTTGCTGACGGCAAAGATATTGCCGATGCGTTTGGTCGAGGGGCCTTCGCCGTGAATGTAATAAACGTTGGCGTGGAACGTTCCGCCCTTCCAGCCCACGAATTTGTCCAGATCGACGTCGGTGTAGCCTTCGATGCGGCCGTTGATGGACGATCCGCGCGTGACGCCCCCACGCGCAACATCAAAAAATTCGCCGACGTAGTTGACGCCGTACGTTATGCCCACACCCGCAAGATTGGCGCGAACGCCGCCTGGATCGCCCCCCATGGGCAGGCTCGACGCGATTGACGGATTGGCCGGCGGTCCCGACGGGTCTTCAGCGCGCGCGCCCGCCGCAGCGTCAACCGCCAAAACAGCCGCAACCAGCAGAATAACCTCGGCAACAGCCCTCATTCCCAATGCCCCGTAGTGCAACTTTCAAAAGACGAACGGAGCCCCGCTCTGTCGCCAACTTGCAAACATTGCGTCCGTCTATGCGAACGCAGACACCCCCCATATCCTGTACTATACTAAAAAAGTCAACTTATGAATTTGATGCAGGACGCCTGACCGCAACTTTGCCGCTATCGTTGCTGCCATCGCGCCCACGCTTGTTTGATTTCGAGATTGACGCGCGTTTTGACCATACGCCCGTAACGCCAGGCGAACGACTCTCGGATCGTTTCGAAGAACGCATCTTTCCACGGCACGAACCAATTGTAGGCATCTGCAAACCAAGCGATCTGCATTAGCGACGGCTTGGTCAACGTGAAGATACGGGCAATCACCGCCGTTGAAACAATTTTGGCGGCAATGAACAATGCGGTTGCGGTCCACCATTGCCCTTGTGCCAAAAGCCATACGGCAACAAATTTCAAAGGCAGCAGCACGACCACGGGCAGGGCAAAAACGGACAGCGCGCCGTACGGCGGCAGAGCGGCAATTAAGCGTTCGATATTAGCAACGGGCGCATACTTCGCGAGGCGCGCAACCGCTTCCGACAAGGGCTTCCAGCCCCACTCCTCGAATAAAACAAGCAGCGCCGCGATGACCTGAAGCGCAAACATCACAGGTCCGCGCGCTAGGCCCCAAGCGGTTGTCAAAATCTCACGCAGCGACCACAGCGCAATCACCAGGATGCGCCAAACTCGCTTAGCCCAGGCTTTGGCTGCTGTAACTCGTGGCTCTTCGTCCAATCTAAACCCCGGCTTTCACCAGATTTGGGCTGATTCCCCTGGCGAAAGCGAGTTTAGGCGTGGCACAGAACGCGGAGCAAGTCGTGAGGGGAAACGCCAACACGGCTACTTAACCACTGCAAGCTGCGTATCGGCAGGGCGCAGAGCCCCGGATTTCTCTGCTTCTTCCAAGGCCTGGGCCAGCTCTTCCCGCGCCTTCTCG
>JAYUCQ010000047.1:0-2597 GCA_043740265.1 Hyphomicrobium sp. | reverse complement strand
CGAAGATGATGTCTTCGGGCGGGAAGCCGACTTTTTCCGTTAGAAGCTTGTAGGCGCGCTCGCAGATGGAAACCTTGCGCTCAATCGTGTCGGCCTGGCCCTGCTCATCGAAGGCCATGACGACAACGGCGGCACCGTAACGCAGCACCTTGCGGGCGTGCTCGAGGAATTGCCCCTCGCCCTCTTTCATCGAGATCGAGTTGACGATGGCCTTGCCTTGCACGCACTTGAGACCGGCTTCGATGACCGACCATTTCGAGGAGTCGATCATGACTGGTACGCGCGAAATGTCCGGCTCCGACGCTATCATGTTGAGGAAGGTTGCCATCGCCTTTTCAGAATCGAGTAACCCCTCGTCCATGTTGACGTCGATGATTTGCGCCCCGGCCTCGACTTGCTGCCGCGCCACCGTCAATGCTGCCTGATAGTCGTTCTGCTCGATCAGCTTGCGAAACTTCGCCGAACCGGTGACATTGGTCCGCTCGCCGACGTTGATAAAAGACGTCGCGGCTGAGCTTTCGGTCAGGGAATCTTCTGCGTTGGTGGTGGTCATTGGCGTTACTTATCCAGCTATAAAAGGTTCTAAGCCCGACAAGCGCATTTTGGGCGCGATGGACGGCAGGGCGCGCGGCGGGAATTTGGCGACGTGGTCGGCGATGTGTTTGATGTGATCGGGCGTAGACCCGCAGCAGCCGCCGACGATGTTGACCAGACCGTCTTCGGCCCACGGCTCGATCTTGCAGGCCATCTCGTGACCGGTCTCGTCGTATTCCCCCATCGCATTCGGCAGGCCGGCGTTCGGGTAAGCCGAAATACGGACATCCGCGACGTGCGCGAGATCAGCAACGTAAGGCCGCATCAATTCCGCACCCAATGCGCAGTTGAGGCCAATCGAAAATGGTTTCAGATGGCGCATGGAATACCAGAACGCTTCCGCAGTCTGGCCCGAGAGCGTACGGCCGGAGCGGTCGGTGATGGTGCCGGAAATCATGATCGGCAGTTCGATGCCGGTTTCGTCGAAGGCTTCCAGCGTTGCATATCCCGCAGCCTTGGCGTTAAGCGTATCGAAGATCGTTTCGATCAGAATGATATCCGACCCGCCTTCGATAAGACCTTTGACTTGCTCTCTATAAGCGAGCCGCAGTTCGTCGAAATTGACGTTGCGGTAACCCGGATCGCTGACGCGCGGTGAAATCGATGCCGTGCGGTTGGTCGGCCCAACGGCACCGGCGACAAAGCGGGGTTTGCTTGGCGTTTTTTTCGTCCAAGCGTCGGCGGCCTTCTTGGCAAGACGCGCGCTCTCGACGTTCATTTCATACGACAGCGCTTCCATGCCGTAGTCAGCTTGGCTGATCACCTGCGCGCCGAACGTGTTGGTCTCGGCGATGTCGGCACCGGCTGCGAAATACTGATCGTGGATGTCGTGGATGATCGCCGGCTGCGTCAGCGACAGCAACTCGTTGTTGCCTTTGACGTCGCGATGCCAATCCGCAAATCGCGTGCCGCGATAGGTTTCCTCCGTCGGCTTATGGCGCTGGATCATCGTCCCCATCGCCCCGTCGATAATGAGGATGCGGTCAGACGCGGCCTTTTCGAGTGCGGCCCAGGATGGTTTGCGTGTCATTTCAAATCTCACTTAAGTGTAGGTTGGGTTAAGACACTCTGCACTTGCGTCCGTAACCCAACATGTTCTTGGTCGAATCAAAGTTATTGGGTTACGGCCGCCAAGAAAGAGGCGGCCTAACCCAACCTACGTCTCTCGCTATGAATTGACGGCCTTCTTCATTTCGAGCGGCGCTACTTTCAACGGGCGCAAGCCGAGGAGATGGCAAATCGCGTAGACGAGATCGGCGCGGTTGAGCGAGTAGAAGTGGAACGTCTTGACGCCTTCGTCGACCAGGTCCATTGCCTGCTCGGTCGCAACCGCAGCGGCAACGAGATGCGTCGTCGCGGGATCGTCCTCCAAGCCTTCGAAGCGGCGCGCCATCCACGCCGGAACGCTGGCACCGGCTCTGACGGCAAAGCCTGCGACCTGACGGAAGTTATGGATCGGCACGATGCCGGGAATAATCGGTACCCAAATACCGGCCGCCCGTGCCCGCTCCAAGAACCGCAGATAGTGGGTGTTGTCGAACCCGAACTGGGTGATGATGCGGTCCGCGCCGGCGTCGACCTTGGATTTGAGGTTGTCGATGTCCAATTGCTGCGTTTTGCTTTCGGGATGCTTTTCCGGATAGCCGGCAACGGAAATTTCGAAGTTGGCAATTTTTTTCAAGCCCGCCGTCAGATCGGCGGCGTTTTGATAACCGCCAGGATGCGGCACGTAAGCTGTGCCAACGCCCTCGGGCGGATCGCCACGCAGCGCAACGATGTGACGGACGCCGGCGGCCCAATAGGCACGCGCAACCTCATCGACTTCTGCCTTGGTGGCATTCACGCACGTCAAATGCGCGGCCGGGCGCAGTGCCGTTTCCTTGACGATGCGGGAGACGGTTGTGTGCGTGCGTTCACGCGTCGAACCGCCAGCACCGTAGGTTACGGAAACAAACTCGGGGGCTAGCGGCGCCAGGCGCTTGACCGAGGCCCACAGCTGCTCC
>JAYUCQ010000046.1:0-6342 GCA_043740265.1 Hyphomicrobium sp. | reverse complement strand
TAGTTGTTTTAGGCTACCAAGCCGACGATCGGCAGAAAGTTCTTTTTCATCGATGAAGTTAGTTTTAAACCAAGCCCCCCACCCCCAACCCCTCCCCGTCGAGGGGAGGGGAACCGAGCGAAACAGCAAGCTGGCATCGCCGTAAGAATAGAAGCGGTAACCTTTGGCAATGGCGTGACCGTAGGCGGCCCGCATAGTGCCGAGGCCTGAGAATGCCGACACCAGCATAAACAACGTCGAGCGCGGCAGATGGAAGTTGGTCATCAGTACGTCAACACACTTGAATTGGTATCCGGGCGTGATGAATATCGCCGTATCACCGGTCCAGGGTTGTATCTCGCCGCTGTCATTCGCGGCGCTTTCGAGAACTCTAAGCGACGTAGTGCCGACGCACACAATGCGTCCGCCGCGCGCGCGCACTGCATTCAAAGCCGCAGCGGTTTCTACAGATACCGTTCCCCACTCCGAATGCATTTTATGATCCGCCGTGTCGTCAGCTTTCACCGGCAAAAACGTTCCAGCCCCAACATGCAGCGTCACGAAATGCCTGGTGATGCCGCGCGCATCTAAGCTGGCAAATATCTCCGGCGTGAAATGCAGCCCGGCTGTCGGTGCCGCAACCGCCCCGTCCTTGTCGGCATAAATCGTCTGGTACGTCTCGCGATCGCGCTCATTGGGCGCGCGCTTCAAAGCGATATAGGGCGGCAGCGGCATGACACCGGCGCTGGCAATCGCCGCATCCAGCGCGCCGCCCGAATAATCGAACGCCAGCGTCACCTCGCCGGCGTCTCCCTTGGCGGCAACGGTCGCGTCCAACACACCTAGCAAGCAGCTCGTGTTCGATGAACCGAGCCGCACCCGATCACCCGCCTCAAGCCTCTTGGCCGGTCGCGCAAAGGCGTTCCAAGTGTTGTCATTGACCCGCTTGATCAGATTGAACGCCACGTTGGCCGTCACGCCGGCGCGAACACGCACACCCTCCAGCGCCGCCGGGATGACGCGCGTATCGTTGAACACCAGCGCATCGCCTGGGCGCAACAGCGACGGCAGATCGCGGACGGACATGTCGGCCAGGTCAGCGTCGTCCAACGCACACGATGCGGCCGCGGCCCGCACCACCAGCATCCGGGCCGAATCTCTCGGATTTGCGGGATAAAGCGCAATCGAGCTCTCAGGCAAGTCAAAATCGAAGAGGTCCGTCTTCACGCTTCGCCGATCCAAAATGGGCAGCCCATCAAAACGCTGCTCCGGCGAGCGGCCTAGACCCGGCCGCTCTGGTCCGCAACCTGTCAAAGCGTTGCATGACTTGAGAAAAGCTCTTGTCCCGCGCCCCAAACACTTGCAGATTCATCCTGGCGGCACGTCCGCCTGAAGATCTGTGAGAACCGCAGACCGCACTTACCCCACTAGGGAGGCTCAGATGGCCAAGGAACAGAGATCGACGAAAGAAAAACGCAAGCCGAAAAAGGCCGCAGAAGACAAGAAGGGCGGCAAGAAGTAAGTTTTTACCCGTCATCCCGGATGCGACGCAGCAATCCTTTATTGTTGCGGCGCTGATCCGGGACCTTTTCTGCCAGATACCCGCCGCACGCAAGATCCCGTGTCTGCGGTGCACCGCTGGAACAGCGCTGCACGCGCGCACGGGGTGATGGGTGAAGTTGCCAAAAATTTCGTTAACTTCGGCGCCATTCCAGCGCCGCCAATAGCGCCACGCCCAGCCAGCTTGCGATCAACAGACTCCCACCCGTTGGCGCGGCCATAGGAAAGACGTGCGCGCCGGTGAGGGTATGCAACGCAATGTCGCCGCTGAACAAAATCACGGCTGCCAGCATAAAGGCCGCCAATTTGAGCCACCAATCCGGCCGCCCCAGACGGGCAGCAAGAGCCAACAGCGCAACCGCAGCCGTCGCGTGCAGCACCAGCATCATCGCCGCCGTTGCCAAAGCCGGGCTATCGACTTTATGAGCAGCGACCGCCGCCAACGCAACGCCCGCAGCCCCCGCCGATCCCGCGAACGCTAAAACGCCGAGAAGCGCACCACCAAAATTTCTGTTCGGCACCGCGCCTCTTTCGTTTGCTAACGGAACATTCGTCACTTCACGTCTGCCGCGACACGTACCGAGACCATCTTGTCCGGTGACCGTGGCGGTTCGCCCTTGGCCAGCTTGTCAACGTTGTCCATGCCATCGATGACCTTGCCCCAAGCGGTGTACTGGTTATCCAGGAACGTCGCATCGTCGAGGCAAATGAAGAACTGGCTGTTGGCTGAATTCGGGCTTGATGACCGCGCCATCGAGCAGACGCCGCGCACATGCGGCTCTTTGTTGAATTCGGCGGCAAGGTTGGGATGCTTTGATCCACCCGTGCCGGAACCCTTCGGGCAACCGGTCTGCGCCATGAAGCCATCGATCACGCGATGAAACACGATCCCGTCATAGAAATTTTCGCGCACGAGTTGCTTGATGCGCTCGACGTGCTTGGGTGCCAGATCAGGGCGCAGCTGAATGACAACATTGCCCTTGCTCGTCTCCATCACCAGCGTGTTTTCCGGGTCTTTAATCGCGGCCATTGCAAGTTCCTTACGTTAAAGCGCGTTGGCGAGGCGCCGTCGTCCGCCTCAAATTCTCGCTCAGAAGTATTTGACCATCATCGCTCCGGCAACCACGAGCACGGCTCCTAAGGCGCGGCCAAAGGTAACGTGATGCGTCACCAAGCCAAGCGCCCCATAGTGATCCAGCAGCAGCCCCGCGACGACTTGTCCGGCAATGCTCAGAACAATCACAGCGCTTGCACCGAGATACGGCACCAGCGCGATTGTTATGACAACATAGAGCGCACCCAAAAGACCCCCTACGTACAGCACCGGCTCCAGCGACGCGGCGCTCGCGACTGAAATTTGATTCCGAACGGTCGCTAAGCTGAGAACAATCAGAAAAACCGAACCGGCCAAAAACGACAGCGTGGCGCCGCCGATCGGGTGACCGAGGCGCGCGCCTGCGGCCGCATTAATCGGCAACTGAAACGCAATCGCGGCACCTGCCACCATCGCCAGCGCGCTCAACAAAACTGTCTGTAGTGGCATGGCCATCCCCGGTCTCAGATCTGTTGCAGCGCGCCGCTGATGTTTTACTGCACGGTTACTTTCACCATCACGTCGGGATCAGTGACGGTGCCGGAGCCGGGTACGCCGCGCTTGATCTTGTCGACGAGGTCCATGCCTTCAACGACTTGACCCCAGACCGTATATTGCCCGGTCAGGCCGGAGCAGCCCGTATCCGTAAAGCAGATGAAGAACTGGCTGTTGGCCGTATTCGGATTTTGCGTGCGGGCCGCACCCAGCGTGCCGCGCTTATAGGGTTCCTTTGAAAACTCCGCCGGCAAATCGGGAAGTTTCGAGCCGCTCATGCCGGTGCCGGTCGGATCACCCGTTTGCGCCATGAAGCCGTCCATCACGCGATGCCATTTGACGCCGTTGTAGAAGCCCTGCGCCGCCAACGTTTTGTAGCGCTCGACGTGCTTGGGCGCGAGATCGGGCCGCAGCTTGATGACGACCTTGCCGGTTTTCAATTCGATGACCAGTTTATCGCCAGCGGGTACTGCCGCATCGGCGGCCATCGCACCTGGGACTGAAACAAAAGCCGCGGCAACAGTCGCCGCTGCAAAGCGCAAAAACCGTTTCATTGAGCGCATAGAAGATCCTCATTTTGAAAAGAGTACCGCTGGCACAGAAGGCTGGCCGGGCTGATCGAAACTGGCAGACCAGTTGCGAATACGCAGCAGTTTCGACGCCCTTATGGCGATTTGACGGCTAAGGAGCAAGGGTTCGCAGAATCCTCTCTTCCCGTACTTCACGGGGAGAGAGGGCTCAAGGCCTATCCTTCATTCCGCGCGACCGGCTGTGGGGGGCTGCGGCCGGTTTCATCCCGGCACGATTTGTTTTCGCTGGCGAAACCGGATCAAAATCCATCACCGCAACCCGCGCCATATCCTGCACAACGCCCGCCGGTGACACCGCTACGCCCTCGCGGATCAACTTTGCAAACTGCGCATCGCGATGCGGCCCGCGGCCGATCGCACCACCCTTGGCGACGACGCGATGCCACGGCGACGTCTCGCGCTCATCTTCGGTCAAGTTGGCGAGCAGCGTAACAATCAACGGCAACGGCACGCCGAAATGGTGGGCTAAAACATCGGTAGCCGCCACCCACCCCGCAGGGATAGCGCGCACCAGGATCAGCAACCCGGTTTTCGTCCGCCGCTCAGCCGGGGCCAAACCCATCTCACGTCCGCTTCGACGTTTTGGCTTTCAGCCGCCGCAACATGTCCTTCGACACGAACGGAGACGCATCACCACCCATGCTGACAACGGCGCGCACAAGGTTTGCCGCGATGTGGCGTACAGCGGGCGAAGCCGAGACATAGACGGTCTGAATCTCAGGCGCCATTTCCCCATTCATGCCGGCCATCTGCATTTCGTAGTCGAAGTCGGTGCCGTCGCGCAGGCCGCGAATAATGACGCCCGCCTTGTGGTTGCGCGCCGCCTCAACCGCCAACCCTGAAAACGTGACAACAGAAATTTTGCAGCCCGTCGCCTTGGCAATTGCCTTCACTTCGTCTTCCAGCATGGCGACGCGCTCGGCGTCGGAAAACATCGGAGCCTTGCCCGGATTGACGCCGATGCCGATGACAAGCTTGTCGACCAGATGCGCGGCGCGGCGGACGACATCCGTATGCCCGAGCGTCACGGGGTCAAACGAGCCTGAATAAAAGCCGATGCGGGTCATGCCGTATGCTTTTCCTTGTCACTATTCCTTGTCACGATTGAGGCTATTCGCTGCCGCCCGCATCCTCGCCTTCGCTGTCGTCTTCCGTCACGCGCTCAACCGAGACGACCTTCTCGGCTCCGTCGGTCTTGAAGATGCGCACGCCTTGGGTGTTGCGTCCAGCAATGCGCACGTCATGCACCGGGCAGCGGATCAACTGACCGCCATCCGTCACCAGCATGATCTGATCCTTCTCTTCAATCGGGAACGACGCCACCAAGCGGCCGTTACGATCATTAACGATCATCGCCACGATACCTTTGCCGCCGCGGCCCGAGGTGCGGTACTCATAACTTGACGAGCGCTTGCCGAAGCCCTTTTCGGAAACAGTCAAAACAAACTGTTCTTTGGCCTGCATCGCGGCGAATTTCTCCGCCGTCAACGTCACGTCGGCGACGGCGACGTCTTCAGCGTCGTCTGCAACCTCGGACTCTTCGGTTTCATCGGCGCGGCGCAGCGCCAACGCCTGCTTCAAATACGCCGCACGCTCGTCCGCCGTCGCCTCGACGTGATCGAGGATGGCCATCGAAATCACTTCGTCGCCCTCAGTCAAGCGAATACCGCGCACGCCGTCAGAATCGCGGCCCTTGAACATGCGCACTTCTTCGCCAATCAGGAAGCGGACGCATTGGCCCTCGGCACTCGTCAACTGCACATCCTGATCCGGACGCGCAATGGCCACTTGGACAATGCGATCGCCCTCATCCAGCTTCATTGCCTTCTTGCCGTTGCGCTGAATGTTTTCAAAGTCCGTCAGCGAATTGCGCCGGATATTGCCCGAGCGCGTCGCAAACATCAGTTCGAGGTCGGCCCAGGTTGCTGAATCTTCCGGCAGCAGCAGGATCGAGGTAATGACCTCGCCTTCTTCCAGCGGCAGCAAATTGACCAGCGCCTTGCCTGGCGATTGCGGTGCCGCCGACGGCAAACGCCAAACTTTCATGCGGTAACACATGCCGCGCGAAGAAAAGAACAGCACCGGCGTATGCGTCGATGTAACAAACAGCTGGGTGACGAAATCTTCGTCCCGCGTCGACATACCGGCGCGGCCTTTGCCGCCACGTTTTTGCGCGCGATAGGCTGCCAGGGGCACGCGCTTGATGTAACCTTTGTGCGAAACCGTAACGACGCAATCTTCGCGCTGGATCAGGTCTTCGTCTTCGACTTCACCGTCGAATTCCATGATCTCAGTTTTGCGCGGCGTGGCGAATTCGGCGCGGATCGCCGTCAGTTCACTTTTGACGATATCAACAACGCGCGCCCGCGACGCTAAGATCTCCAGATGTTCTTTGATCTCGCCGGCGATCTTGTTCAGCTCTTCGGCGATTTCATCGCGGCCCAATGCGGTGAGGCGCGCCAAGCGTAATTCAAGGATGGCTTTTGCCTGCTCTTCCGAAAGCCTATACGTCCCACCTTCCGACAGCTTGTGACGCGGATCGGCAATAAGCTCGATCAGCGGCGCCATATCTTTCGCTGGCCAATCGCGCGCCATCAGCTGCTCTTTGGCATCCGCAGGCGAGGC
>JAYUCQ010000045.1:0-2598 GCA_043740265.1 Hyphomicrobium sp. | reverse complement strand
TACAAAAAACTGGTAAATGCCGCTTTAACAATCCGCGGCCGTGGTGCTCCGTTCACCAAACAGCCCCACTAAATCAAAAGGAAGGGACGTTTCATGAGTCTTTCAATGTACCAGGCTTCCGTGCCGGCGTTCCAGAAGCACCTGCACGCGCTGGACGGCATTCTCGATAAGGCGGCGGCCTATGCGACGGCAAAGAAGATCGATCCGGGCGTATTGCTGGCGTCTCGCCTCTATCCCGATATGTTTGATTTGATGCGACAGGTGCAGGCGGTGACAGACTTCGCCAAGGCAGCGTCAGCGCGGCTCGCCAACGTCGTGGTGCCAAGCTTTCCCGACACAGAGAAAACAATCCCTGAACTCAAGGAGCGCATCGCCAAGACGCTGGCATTCCTGGAGACCCTGAAGCCTGAACAAATGAATGGCGCGGAAACACGCGAATTTACGATTAAGGTCGGGCCGAACGATATGACCTTCAAGGGCCTCGACTACCTGCTGCATTTTGCGCTGCCGAACTTCTATTTTCACGCGTCGACCGCCTACGGCATCCTGCGCCACAACGGCCTTGAGATCGGCAAACGCGACTTCATGCGCCGCCAATAGTTGAAACCTTCGCATATCTGCAGACGTAACAAAATTGACGCTCGGGCCGTAAGTTTCCGGTGAGTGCAGCATAAAGCTGCCGATTGGGCTGGGGACAATTGTTATGAACGGCATTTTGAATTGGGTCATTGTTCTCAGCGAGGAATTGGCGGGCCATTTCGCCTGGCTGCCGCCGCTAGTCGCCCGCATCGTCGTCGGCTGGGTGTTCATGTGGAGCGGCTGGACGAAACTCAACAATTTGCCCAAGATGATTGAAAACTTCACCGAGTGGGGCATTCCATTCCCCCACATTATGACGCCGTTAGCCTCGGGTATCGAATTTTTCGGCGGCTTGCTGTTGCTACTCGGGTTGTTGACGCGCTTTGCCGCTCCGCCGCTGGTTATCGTGATGATCGTCGCCGTCGTTAGCGCGAAGTGGGATCAGATCGATTCGCTTGAAACGTTGCTTGGCTTCGAGGAAGTCGCCTACATGGCCTTGTTCGGCTGGCTGGCTGTAGCAGGCGCGGGACCAATATCCCTCGACGCGCTCATAAAGCGGTGGTGGGTTGGCCGCGCCTGAGCCCCGCTTTTAGCGTCGCTTGGGGAGCGTCGAGGCGCATCGTTCCGCCGGCTCGCTTTGCCACCATGTCGCGGCCCCCACGGTATTGCTGGCGGCGGCAAGAAACCGTCGATCTCGTCGCTTGACGCCAGGGGCGGCTTCACGTATTCCGGCCTCCTTGCAATCGCGTGCGCCACATCTGGCGCCGGTTCAGGTTGCGGGAGTAGCTCAGTTGGTTAGAGCGCCGCCCTGTCACGGCGGAGGCCGCGGGTTCAAGTCCCGTCTCTCGCGCCATTCTTCATCTCACGCTGGCTGATCCTCGCGTGCCGCTCGGGCCAGCCTCGATGGGCGGCGCATACGCCGGACGCCCTTGGCGTCTGGGCCCTTCGGGCCGAAGTGATCTCGAAACGAATTAGCTCAACAAGCAATGTGCTCCGCGCCTTGCGGCCGGCTCCCCACAGGGGAGTCGCAAGGCGCCAACAAAAGAGCCCGCGACCCTTGGCGAGGTTGCACCGCGGCATGCGCTGGGTTAACACCAAACCACGTTCGGGTTTGCGCCGTAGACGGTTTCAAACGCCACGTGCGCCAACCCCTAAGTGCCGCGAGCCTAGGCCTCAAGAGAGCCGCACATGACCGACCTCTACACCCACTATTTGCCGATCATCGTCTTCCTTGGCGTGGCGCTGTTTATCGGCAGCGCGCTGATGCTGGCACCATTCCTGGTTGCCGTGAACAACCCCGATCCGGAGAAGGTCTCGGCGTATGAATGCGGCTTCAACGCTTTCGATGATGCACGCATGAAATTCGACGTGCGGTTCTATCTCGTCTCAATCCTGTTCATCATTTTCGATCTTGAAATCGCGTTCCTTTTTCCCTGGGCGGTGGCGTTCAAGGAAATCGGTGCGTTCGGGTTCTGGTCGATGATGGTCTTCCTCGGCGTCTTGACCATCGGCTTCATTTACGAGTGGAAAAAGGGCGCGCTCGAATGGGAGTGATCCGCCGCGACAACGAGTTGTTCGACCGGGTGTTCGACCGCGCGCGAGAAGGTGCAGCGGGTGGCGCGCCGCCAGGAACGTCCGGTGGAATTATCAAGCCTGACGATCCATTCTTCTCTGGCGTCAACAATGAACTTGCCGACAAAGGCTTCCTCGTCACGACGACCGACGACCTCATCAATTGGGCCCGCACCGGCTCGCTGATGTGGATGACATTCGGCCTTGCCTGCTGCGCCGTTGAGATGATGCAGGCGTCTATGCCACGCTATGACCTCGAGCGCTTTGGCTTTGCGCCACGTGCGTCTCCGCGCCAGTCGGACGTGATGATCGTTGCCGGCACGCTGACCAACAAAATGGCGCCGGCGCTGCGCAAGGTCTACGATCAGATGCCGGAGCCGCGTTATGTGATCTCGATGGGCTCATGCGCTAACGGCGGCGGCTACTATCACTATTCCTACGCCGTCG
>JAYUCQ010000044.1:0-2604 GCA_043740265.1 Hyphomicrobium sp. | reverse complement strand
ACAAGGTAACCGTTGAATATCTCGACTTGGCCCGGCGCAGCGTGCGCAATGCCAACGCTCAGACCCCCCTCTATGCCGGGCGCGCAGAAACAACGATTACTGTGGCATAGAACTTGATTATCTCCGGCTGATATCGCCAACGAGTAACCAAAGCGCGGCCCATTGCATGTTGACGACCGCCGTTGCACCGCTCCGGGCCCGATGGGCCGCTGCCAGTCTCGCGGCGCAATTTGCGTTGGCGTCGGCAATCGTCATCACAACAGGTATGGCGCTTCTGGGCTGGTGGGTCAGCGGCCGTATCGAGCGCGGCGTCGTCGAGCATGGGGCAGCAAGTGCCGCCCTGCACATGGACATTTTCATCGAACCCAAACTCCAGGAACTGGCTCGCTCGGAGCCACTTTCGGCCGAGTCCAAAAAAGCCCTCACGGAGCTCATCTCGGTAACAGACCTTGGACAAAAGATCGCCGACGTCAAAATTTGGGATAGGACCGGACGGCAAATCTTTTCGACAGTTCCCGAGGCGTCCGCGAATGCCGTGGTCCACGCATCAGGCCTTAACGCATTAAAGGTTCATGCCGCGTGGGAAGGAAGCATTCAAAGCAGCTATGAATCGATGGGCAAAACGTCTGACCGGGCCGGTGTGAAAGCGGCCGATCACGTGCTCAAGGTTTTCTCGCCGATGCACGCGACGGGATCCAGCCGGATTATCGCCGTCGCTGAACTCGACGCATCCAGCCCCGAACTTGCGGCCGGGCTTTATCGCGCGCGCATGCAAACGGTAGGAATGGCCGGTCTCCTCTCGCTTTCAATGATCGCATCGCTGTTTGGCATTGTCAGGCGCGGCAGCAGTCTCATCCAGGATCAGCGTTTGGCACTGGAAGACCGTGTGCGGGAATTGACGGATCTGTTGGCGCAGAATGCCGGACTGCAGGCAGGCATTGTCGACGCAAACCGGCGCGCAACGGATCGCAACGACAAGTCGCTCCGGCGCATCGGCGCAGAACTGCACGACGGGCCGGTTCAACTTATCGCTCTCAGTTTGTTGCGGCTCGAAACACTCAAACTTCCGGGCCTCAAGGGCGTTGAGCGGCGCAACGATGATGATCTTGACGCCATCGAGCACGCGCTACGAGACGCCTTGAAGGAAATCCGAGACCTCTGCGCCGGTTTGGCACTTCCCAATCTCGAAGGCGTCTCCGTCGCCCGGGTGATCGACTACGCGATCATGAACCACGAGCGCAGATCACGAACTAAAGTCACGCGCGAAGCTAGCGGCGATCTGCATATTCCAGCGCCACCGCTTTTGCTCATGTGCATCTACCGGTTCATTCAGGAAGGCTTGAACAACGCCGTCAAGCACGCCGGCGGCAAAGACCAAAACGTGACTGCCCAAGTCGATGGCGAGAAAATCTTCATAGGAGTCGCGGATGGCGGCCCCGGAATCGGGCCAATGGACCCTGATCCCGAGCGGTTCGCCGCCGGGCAGGGCCTCGGATTGGCTGGTCTAAAAGACCGGGTTGAGACGCTTGGCGGAAAATTTACGGTTGATACGGCACCAGGCGGGGGCGGGCGGGTCTCAGCACTCCTGAATTTGCATTCTTTTACTGAGACGGCACACATTAATTCTGGCATCTCTAATTCATGAAAAATGCTACCCCGATTGCAGCCCACCGCGTCCGTGTCGCAATTGTTGACGATCATCCGATGTTTCGTGATGGGGTCGCAGTCACACTGGCCGCAGACCCGGCGATTGAGCTGGTCGGCCAAGGCTCAAGCGCTGAAAACGCCATTCAAATTGCCCAAGACATCCTGCCAGATGTTTTGCTTCTCGATATCAGCCTGCCTGGCGGCGGCATACAGGCAACACGCGAAATTGCCCGGCTGTTTCCATATATCAAAGTGATCATGCTGACGGCGTCTGAAAACGAGGAACATGTTTCGGGTGCACTAGAAGCTGGAGCGCGCGGCTACATTCTGAAAGGCATTGGTGCGGCTGAGCTTCTGCGCACGGTTCACGCCGTGCATCAGGGCGAAAGCTACGTCTCGCCCCAGTTGGCCGCGCGGCTGTTGACGACCATGCGCACCCGGCCAGTCACGCCCGCCGTCGAAGACCCGCTGCCATCGTTGACGCGGCGCGAAGAGCAAATTCTCGATGCGGTCGCCAACGGCAAAACCAATAAGGAAGTCGCAAAAATACTCGACATTAGCGAGAAAACTGTGAAGCATTACATGACCAACATCATGCACAAGCTGCAGGTCCGCAATCGCGTCGAAGCAGCACTTATGGCGAAGAAGAAGTCGCTGGCCTAAGATTTATCACCTTGAGTGCTTCCGGAAAAGTGGGAACCGGTTTTTCGGAAAGAAGCACGACAAAGCAAAGAGCTAGGGGCTTTCCGTGATTCAACTTAAAGCGGACAGACCCTAGTCCCGGCCACCCAGCGCGCGTTGAAGCAGCGTCTGCTCATGCAGCTTGTGCAATATGTTGGTCAAGTATGCGCCAACGGTTGGCCGTTTCACGCCGATGCTGGACGAAATTTCGTCGATTGTCAGACCCTGAGCGTAACGGCTGAGAATCTGTTCTTCCTTGGCGGTCAGCGGCAGTTC
>JAYUCQ010000043.1:0-6366 GCA_043740265.1 Hyphomicrobium sp. | reverse complement strand
GCGTCCCGGTCGTGATGACGTCGCCCGGTTCCAGCACCATAAATTCGGTGACATAAGCCAGCAATTTTGGAATCTGGAAAATCATGGTCGCGGTGGAGCCGGTCTGCTTGCGAACACCGTTGACGTCCAGCGACATGGCCAGATTGTGCGGGTCCGGCAATTCGTCCGTCGTCACCAGCCATGGGCCGAGCGGGCCGAACGTCTCAGCCGATTTGCCTTTGACCCACTGGCCGTTGCGTTTCACCTGCCAGCGCCGCTCCGACACGTCGTTGCAAATCGTGTACCCGGCGATGTGGGCCAGCGCATCTTTCTCCTCAACATAGCGAGCGCGCCGGCCGATGACGAAAGCGATTTCGCATTCCCAATCCATGCGATCGGAATTTTTCGGATACATGATGTCGTCGTTGGGACCGCAGATGCAGGTGGCGGCTTTATTGAACAGGATCGGCTCGGCCGGGAGTTCCTGGCCCGTCTCCTTGGCGTGGTCGGCGTAGTTGAGGCCGATGGCGACGAAATTGCGCGTGCCTGATATTGGCGGGCCGAGGCGGACACCGGCGGGTGCCAACGGCAACGAAGCGGTATCAATCGACTTCAGTTTTGCGAGCGCTGCGGGATCGAGATAGGTGCCGGAAAAATCGCTGACGTGACCGCTTAAATCGCGGATGTTCCCTTGGGCATCGACGATGCCGGGCTTCTCAGCGCCATTCGCGCCAAATCGAACGAGTTTCATGCCAATGCCTCACGCCAAAATAGAAATGCGTGGGTACGTCGAACGAAAGCAGCGGTCAAGCGCGACAGGTGAGCTCGATCGGGCATTCTTAGGGCCATGGCGCTAGCCTTTCATCCACCGCTTCCCTTAAGGCGGACAAACCACTTCCATTGCACGATCATTGGTGCTGGCCGCAGCCGACAACTGACCGCTGAAGGCTTCTGACAGGTTCTGCTGTGTAGCCGTCTGGGTCACGGCGTGCAATTTAGCCGTGCAGCCTTTAGGCGCGTTGGCTGCAAGCTTTATGGCGTTGTCTTTTGCCGGATCGAACGCGATGAAGAAGCTCGGATCTTCAATCCAAATCGAGACCGTCTGGCCCTTGGCCGGTAGCGGCTCAACGAGCGGAAGCGTCAAATGAAGGGTGAGGACGCTGTTGGTATAGTCGAGCCAATAGTCGACGGGGGCCGAAAACTTGAGTGGTTTTTTGCCAACTTCAACGGCTGTGAAGTATTCAAAGTCCTTGAGGCCGTCGATATTGACTTGCGCTAACGACTGCAACTCGGCCCTATCGTATTTGCCGTCCTTGTTTGCATCGAGGCCCTCGATCGCCATCGTCGCGTACATCTCGTCAAACGTCCATTCATGTTGCAGTCCGGTCATGGCTCCGTCTTTGTAGAGCACTGTTGTGCGCGATGTGACCCAGACGTGAGGATGCGCGTCAACCGCGCCGCTCAGCGCCGCACTAAATGCGAGTGCGAGTTGAGCCGCCAGCATGTTTGATTGAACGCCCCGCAATAGCCCTTTGCAGGTCGAGATCAGTTTGTTGAGTGTGGTCATGGCCCGAAATCCAATCAAGGTTCCGCTTCAAGGTTTTGCAGTGGTGACAGCATCGGCGTCCAGCGTGTAGCCGGCATCCGCCAAGCCGGTGAATGCCACCGTAGTCTTCAGCGTTCCTGTGACCGTCACCGCATCGAACGATCCAGACACTTCAAAACCTTGCGGTGATTTGACGTAAATGATCTGGTTGGCGGGGGGCGGTGGAACGTGAATGCAGGCACCGACAAAGGGCACCAGCAAAAATTCTTTGACCGTCGTCGCGTCGAAATCGAGCGGCACCACATAGCCGCCAATGCTGACGCGTCTGCCGTCCAGATCAGCGACAACAGCAGGCGGGCTGCCTTCGCCCGGCTGACGGCGTTTGATTTGCATGAACTTACCCTCAGCCATGGGCGGGGGAGCCGGCGCGTTGGCATCGACCGGATTGGAGCCTGCAAAGAATGTCTTCGGCTTGGCTGTCACTGCCGGAGCCGCAGACGCGGGCGGAATAAGCTCGGCCCAATGAAGTTCGCGAACGTCGCTGCAAAAACCTGGCTGCGGCAGCAACACTGCAAACAGTGCGGCAGCCCTTCGTGCGATTGACGTGCGTGACATGGTACTCTCGTCCTCATATCAATTTGATTGCTAGGTTCTGACTGACATGCCATCGGCAAGTGATAAGCGATACGCCCGGATTGCCGGCAGCAAGCCTGCAAGAAATCCAGCGACGACAATCGACGCCAGCTTGATCCACTCTTCTAATTTTGGTGCATCGATACTCAAGGTCAAACCATAGGTCCGGTCGATGTACGGCCGCAGCAGAACCAAGGCTGCGTAAAGCGCCAACGTCCCGAGGATCACGCCTGTAAGCGTCAGCAGCCCGCCTTCTGTTGCGAGTAGCCCGAGGACCGTCGCTGGCCGGGCTCCGACCGAGCGCAGAATGGCCATCTCGCGGCGGCGCTCATTTAGCGTCGTCAAGATCATCGTCACCATGCCTAAGAGCGCCGTGGCAACCACCATCGCAGAAACTGCGGACAATGCGGTTTCCGCTGTTCCAACGAGGCCCCACAGCTCTTGCAGGGCAGCACCTGGAATAATCGCCGACAGTGGTTCTTCGCGATAATCGTTGATCAGACGTTGGATTTTGAAGGTCGAAAGCTTGGAATCCAGTCCGATCAATGCAGCCGTAATGGCCTTCGGCTCCAGGTGCATAGTTCGCACCTCGTCAGCCGAGATCGTTTGTCCCGGAATCCGCGCGCCGCTTTGCCAATCGACGTGAATAGCCTCAATGGCTTCAAGGCTGACGTGAACTGTGCGGTCAACTGGCGTACCGGTTTTGGCAAGAATGCCCGAGACGCGGAACGGTTTGTCGTCGTGTTCAACAAAAGATACGGAACCGATACCGTGGGCGACGACAATTTTGTCACCGACGTGGTATCCCAATGCAGCCGCAACGTCGGCTCCAATGACAGCATCAAATAAGTCTTTGAAGGGTTCGCCGCCTGCGAAGGCGAGGCTCTGTCCGTGGCGGTATTTGTATCGGACAAAATACTCGGGGACGGTGCCAAGTACGCGGAAACCATGGTGGCTATCGCCGAGCGACAACGGGATGGACCAGGCGACCTCCGGCCGCTTCGTAATGTCTTGGTAGCTCTGCCACGTCACATTGTTGGTCGCATTTCCGATACGGAACACCGAATAGAGCAGCAGATTCAAGCTGCCGCTGCGGGCGCCGATGATGAGATCGGTTCCGGAAATCGTGTCGGCGAAGCTTTGCCTGGCGCCGGTACGGACTTTTTCGACGCCGAGCAGCAGCATGACGCTAAACGCAATGGCGAGAATGGTGAGACAGGCCGTCAGGCGTCTATTCATCAAGGATTGCAGCGCCAGCCGGGCGATGATCATGATTGGCCTCCGCGGCTTACAACGGCGATGTCGTCGAGACGCACGGTGCGATCGAAGCGAGGGCTCAGGCTTTCGTCGTGACTGACCATGATCAAACTTGATCCGCTAGCTGCGGCCTCAGCGAACAACAAATCGAGAAAGGCGACCTGCAGATTGCGATCAAGGGCGGACGTTGGCTCGTCTGCAACGATGATTTCTGGGGCACCGATCAGCGCCCGGGCGGCGGCAACGCGCTGTTGCTGACCGACACTGAGGCTCGCGGCCTTTACGCCATCGATTAACGTGTGATCGAGGCCCAGTCCCTCCAAAAGTCGAGTGGCCGCCGCAACCCGCTGGCTGCCTCCGCCGGCGCGCGCGTTCCGCTCGGCTGAAAAGCTCAATGGCAGAGTGACGTTGTCGATCACAGAGCCATAGGGCAACAGATTGAACATCTGAAAGATGATGCCGAAATGCCCGGCGCGAAACCGGTCGCGCGCGGCGCCGCTCAGAGACGCCGTATCGGTTCCAAGCACTTCAATCCGGCCAGCCTGCGGAACGATGATGCCCGCAAGCAGGCTGAGAAACGTAGATTTGCCGCTGCCCGATGGCCCCAGCAGCAGCAGCAGCTCGCCCCGGCGAAGCTCGAACGCGTCGATCGCCAGGGAGAAAGGCCGCTTGCCCGGCCAGGAAAAGCGCACGCCCGAGAATGCTACGATGGCATCTCGCGCAGCGCCTGCCCCGGCCGGGCTAGAGTTGATTTGAGCGTCGCTCCGCATTACATCAGACCACCCAAAGCGAGCGTCGTCTTTTCGCGCGTCAACTGCATTTGCGATTGGCCTTTGGCAGCGACGACATTGACGTTGAGTGCCTGCGCGCCTGCAAAGGCTTTGAAGTAGGTGGTCTCAAGAGCAGTCAGATTGGCGGGTACCGCGCACGTCAAAGCGTACTGAGCATGAAATTCGGAATGACCACCGTGTTCGTCATGAGCATGCTCGTCATGGCCGTCTTCGTCGTGGTCCTCTTTCTTTGCGCCGCTTTCAGCTTTTGCTTCGCCGGCCGCATGCTCATCCTCGTCGTGATGATGCTCTTCTTTTCGAATTTCAACGTTGGCTTTTTCGATTTTGCAACCAGCGTTGCTGGGCAGCTTGAACAGAGTAAGGACTTCACCAAGTGTGGCTTTGGCCTTCTCGACCAGAGCCTTCTGCTCAGCCGTGCTGGCCTCATGTTCAAAGCCGACGATATCGGCGCCGGGGGCTTCGAACTCCATATTGAGTTTGTTGCCTTCGATCGCGATATCCAGCGATCCCTGGCCATGAACATGAGCTCCGAGTTCACGGTGCCCCACCTCTTCGGCAGCTAACGGTGCGATGTGAGCGAGCGAGGCCATCGCCATCATTGCGTAAAAAAATCGCATGGACTTCTCCTGACTGTATTCAACGTCTCGCGACTGCGCTCAACGGCAGCAGTCAACGCGAGTGCGTAAAGTTAATTTTGCTTGAGATAAGGTTGCGTCTGTCAGCGATCAGACGGCTGGCGGCGGCCCACGTGCCTGAAACATAAACGCTGTTTGCAGATGGCGGGCCGCATCGCCCGTCGCGAGCAACCGGCTGTCGACAAGATCAAGATCTGCGACGACGGCTGGCGGCGACGAAGCTACCGCGTTTTCAATCAACGCGACGGCGAAGCAGATGGCACAGGCATCGCGCTCGTCGTTATGGGACGGCACGCCGCACGGCTGATCTGGCGCAGAATGACAGACGGTGACCGGCCACGACGCATGCGGGTGCGCTAGCAAATCGTGATGCGAATGACCGAATGACAAGCCGAGCTGCAGGGCCAGCGCGAAAAGCGCGAGCCTGCACAGCAACCAGTTCTGGCGAAGACTTGACATCAAACCCTTATCGCCGTTGGACCTTCACTCGCATCGTTAGCAGGCGTGACAAGTGAGGGCGAATAAAGCAACAAAGTGTCAGGAAAGCGGTGTTGTGCCGGCCTATGCAGTCAACTACAGGCAACCACCGATGAGCCGACGGGCCGTGCTTCAGCCTCACGCGGCAGACGCTGTTGGCGGAGAGGGAGGGATTCGAACCCCCGGTACCCTTGCGAGTACTTCGCATTTCGAGTGCGACGCGATCGACCACTCTGCCACCTCTCCGTAGCCGCGAGCGCCTTTACGGCGAGCCCGGCTTGTAACTTCTGATTTGGCCCGGCGCAAGCGGGGTTACGCGGCGATTTTCCAAGTCAGATTGAGGGGCTCCGTCGCGGGGCCGGTTTTTTCATAGCCCTGGGCGATCAAGCGCCCCTCCCGCGCGTCTGCAACCATGACGAGGCGGGTGTGGTCATTGAGGATTGGCGACGTCAGCCATGGAAAGCGTGGATCAAAATCTGGCGCGATAGCGCTCATGATTCGGGATCGACCTGGGCTGTCGCTGCCGCGCGGATGACCATACCAGCCGGCGGTTTCCCAGTGATTGGCGGCGACGTGTGCACCATCCCGGACTTTGGCTTCGTGTTCGGTGCGCTCGATGACGCACGTTTCGCCCGGCGCAATTCCGGCGAGTGAGAAAATTCCGGGTGTCGAGATGGGCCGCTCGATCAACATCCGCCGGGCTTCAGCGAAAGTCTGGGCTTCTTCGGTCACCGCGCGCAGCAGATGACCGGGCGTTGGATGCGGCATGGTCCAAACCCGGCGGCGATTGGCAGCCCAATCGAGATAATAAAAGCCGCTTGATTTGCGCATCGGCGATTGATTGAGAGCCGCTGAAAACCGCCCTGGTGCCATCACTTGCAGCACGCCAGTGTATCCAGGCCACGTCAGCAATACGAACGGTCCGGCTGGCGCACCTGTGACGCGCGCCGCGACCAGGTTTTGGCCGAGCCCCGGTGCCATCCAATCCAGCACGCGGATCAACCGGGCCGACGTGCCATCCGGTGAAGGTGAGACGCGGCAGGTGCAG
>JAYUCQ010000042.1:0-6373 GCA_043740265.1 Hyphomicrobium sp. | reverse complement strand
CTTTCCATTTGTCGATGACGTGCCAGAAGCGCGATGACGTCGGATAGGTCGGGATACCTTCGAACATCAGCGTCGTCGCGCCGTTGGCGAGTGGCCCGTAAACGATATAGCTGTGACCTGTGACCCAGCCGACGTCGGCGGTGCACCAGTAAATATCGCCGTCGTGATAATCGAAGACATATTGATGTGTCATTGAGGCGTGCAGCAGATATCCGGCAGTGGTGTGGACGACACCCTTGGGCTTACCCGTCGAGCCTGATGTGTAGAGAATGAACAGCGGATCTTCGGCCTTCATTTCTTCTGCCGGACACTCTGCCGGGACAGTCAGAATTTCTTCGTGCAGCCAAAAATCCCGGCCTTCGGTCCAGGCGACCGGATTGCCGGTACGGCGTACCACCAGCATTTTCTCGTCGCCCTTGCACTTCGCGAGAGCAATATCGGCATTCTTCTTCAAGGCCACCGGCTTGCCGCCGCGCATGCCTTCGTCGGCGGTGATGATGAGCTTGGAATCGGCATCGACGACGCGGTTCTGCAAGCTATCGGACGAAAAACCGCCGAACACTATGGAATGGACGGCACCGATCCGCGTACAAGCCAGCATGGCGTAAGCGGCTTCCGGAATCATCGGCAGATAGATCGTGACGCGATCACCTTTTTTGACGCCGTGCTTTTTCAGAACGTTGGCGAAGCGCTGCACCCGCTCATAAAGCTGGCGGTAGGTGATCTGCTCGCTCTCGTTTGGGTTGTCGCCTTCCCAGATAATCGCGACCTGATCGCCGCGATTGGCGAGGTGGCGATCAACGCAATTGGCTGAGACGTTAAGAGTGCCATCTTCAAACCAGCGGATATCGACGTTGCCGGGTTTGAACGACGTGTTCTTGACCTTGGTGAAGGGCCGTATCCACTCAAGCCGCTTTGCCGCTTCGCCCCAAAAGCCGTTGGGATCAGAAATGGAGCGCTGATACAGCGTCTTGTACGACGCGGCGTTGACGTAGGCGCGTTCAGCCCATTCAGCTGTAACGGGATAGACCTTCTCGGACATTGCTATTCTCCTCCGGTCAGCCGTCTAATTCGCGGCCTTTTGTTGTCTTGATGCGAAGTCAGATACTGCAGCACAACCTGTCTATACGTCTAAAGTTTAATCCGTTGCCGCGGGTCTCTGGTCTTGCTTTACGGCAATCTCAGTCTTAACCGGGTTTAAGCCTGCCAAACCGCGGTTTTTTTGATCTCGGCATCTTCCAAGTCGCGCGTCACTGGCACCTCATAGGAGGAGAGGAGCACAAATCTGTCGCGCGGGAAATAGTTGCGTTGCGGGTCGCCGATGTAGACGGCAGCGCCGCCAGCTCTACTCGCAGCGATGAAAGCCAGAACGCGGTCAGCCAGCGAACGTTCGTAAAACAGATCGCCGACGAGGACGACGCACGCAACGGGCGGTGGCGAGGCCAGCAGATCGGCGTTCGTGACGTCAAAGGCGACGCCGTTGGCTGCCGCGTTCAGCCCGCAAGCGGCGAGCGCAAAGTTGTCGATGTCGGCCGCTAGGACATGTCTGGCTCCGGTCATTGCAGCAGCGATGGCGGTCAGGCCCGACCCTGCACCCAGATCGATCACGTCTTTGCCCCGGCAGCAGTCCGGATGATCGAGCAGATAGCGGGCCAAGGCCTGCCCGCCCGCCCACGCGAACGCCCAATAGGGTGGCGGCACATTGATCTCGCCCAGCTCTTCTTCGGACTTCAGCCAGATCGGAACCGATTCTTCCGCCAGATGAAGTTTGATTTCGGGCACTAACGGCGGCGTAAGTAGCCGCGTGTTGGCGCGCACAAACGCGGCGGCGTCGCCTGTTGTAAGTTCAGTGTCGTGATGTGAGGGCTGCATATGGCTTAGTCGTACCAGAAAAACAGCGCGTCATAGAGACGATGTGGCCCATCCGTGAGATTGGTATCAAAACACAATTCTGGCGGCAGTTCTTCGGCAACGTCTTCGGGGTGCAACCGCACGAGGCCGCGCGGCGATAAAAAGGCTTCGACCTTGTCCGACAGCTCTTGAACGGTACGCGATGGGAGCACATCGATGCCGCTGTAACTTGGCATGTAGCTGGACCCGTCCCGGTCCGACCAGGACTTCGAGCCTTGGCCTATCACATAATACGGAGCGGCACGGCAGAGGAGGACGTAGAGCCCCAAATAGTCTTGGCGGCCGTTGGAGACGGGTTTCAGCCGGAATTCAGGGCTGTCTTGATAGAACCAAGCATCAACGAATGAGGCGTAGCCCTGACCGTAACTGTCCCATTCGACGCGCGATTGAAGTTTGAATTTGCGCTCGATTTCACGAACGATATGGGGGTAGTCGCTGGCGATACTGCAGCCGCCGTTGGGAGCGGCAGGCAGCCGTGACAACGCCCACTGGGTCAACTGCTTTAATTGCTGAGCCGCCGGAAGCGCCACTCTTAAGCCCTGCTTTTGGCGCGGGCTTTGCCAGTTCCGGCAAGCATGCCGCCCATGCGGCAGACTTCGGTCCATTCGTCTGGCGTGACCGGCTGCACCGACAAGCGCATCGACGTCACCAACGCCATTTTCGAAAGTTTAGGATTGGCTTTGACGGCTGCCAGCGTCACCGGTTTGGCGAACGGCTTGACCGCTTTGACGTCAACACACTCCCAGGTGGGGTTTTCAGCGGTTAAGTCGGGATGGGCGAGGGCAATGACTTCACAGATGCCGACGACGTCCTTGCCTTCGTTTGAGTGATAAAAGAAACCGAGGTCACCAATTTTCATAAGGCGCATATTGTTGCGCGCCAGATAGTTGCGAACACCGGTCCAGGGCTCGCCCTTTTCGCCTTTGGCGACCAGCATGTCCCATGAAAAGGCATCGGGCTCAGATTTAAAGAGCCAATACTCCGTTGACGAATAGATCGCCGATTTCTTGGCCATGGTCCTCCGGTCTGGTCTTGGGTTGCCGTGATCGCAATTTGCGGCGCCTTAGAACACTTGTTTTTCGGCGCTTTCGTACCGCTTTCGCCCACCAGCCATGAAAACCAGCAGCGCCCGAATGCCAAGTCACAATCTTGAAGTTCAGCATGCAAGGTAGGGCTGACATAGGTCTGGTGTGAAGTCGAGAACTCTCGCCGGATGTTCACCAGGACAACCGTATCATCGCCAACCCGGACGCACCGCAAAGGCCACAGTCTACAAGTGCGTCTTGCCGGATAACCACTCGAAATACGCCGCCGCAGACGTGTTACAAGGGGAACATTCGCGCGGCAGAATGAAGCTTAATCTCCCATCATAGCGGCCACGCTTTGCGCTTCGCGCTTTGTCGCCGCCTTTGGCTCAATTGGGAGGATAAACGATGACTAAGTTTTACACATTATTGGCAGTCACCGCGACCGCATCTGCCATCGCGGCGGTGGCTCTCACAGCCGTTACGCCAGCGTTGGCCGGTGGCGGCAAGGAAGTGTTCATTCAGGAATACAATTTCGATAAGCCGATGCACGGCTATTCCGGCCACTCCGGCAACTACTACTGCGATTATCAACGCCTTCCGCAACGCAAGTGCATTGTCGATAGCCACGGCAACGAAAGCTGCCGCATCGTTGGTTGGACATTGCGCGAGATGTGCCAGTAGCCGTTGCTTACTAGCGATTGCAAAATTGGTTACTTCGGCACCACTTAGCCGCCATGGCGCAGTTCCAGCGGCCCCGGGCAAGGACCCGGGGCCGTCTCATTTTTAACGCCTTCCGGCCGGGTCAAACAGTGCCGCAACAGCTGTTTCAAAGGGAACAGCGAACGATAGCAGGCCGACCTAAATTCGGTCGTGTTGAGGGCCGCCGCAAAGCTAGGGCCCTGACGCAACCCTAAAGGAGGACTATCCCATGACCGCACATTCTTCAGATGCCCTGGCGACCAAGCGCAGCCTCGGATCAACACTGCTCATTTTATCACTGGCTGCCGTCGCTGGTGCCGGCGGATCGCTCATTGTCGCGCGCACTGGCATCACGGTTGCCGCACCAATCAAAGAGGAAGCAGCCCCTGTTAAGGCAAAGATTGATTGGCTGGCAGCCGCGCCTGGCCGCGTTGAACCAAAATTCGGCCTCGTCCGCATCAGCGCCCAACTGCCCGGCCGCATCGCAGACGTTAACGTCAAGCTGAACGACGAAGTTGAAGACGGTGAACTGCTGATCCGCCTCGATGATGAAGAAGCACGCGCCCGCTTGCAGGCCGCCGAAACGGAAGCCGCCTCCCGCAAGCGCGAGCGTGACAGCCAGCCTCTGGATAAGGCCCGCGACGACGTCCGCAAGGCTGAAGATGCCGTTTTCTCAGCTGAACGCTCAGTAACCAGCACGCGCTTCGAATTGGAGTTTGAATTGCAGGCCAAGCGCACGAGCTCTGGCACGGCTGACCGTGTTGCTGACGCCCGCCGCAACCTTACAACTGCTAAGGAAAGGCTGGTCAAAGAACGCAGCGCTTATGCCACGGCACAAGCCAAGTCGGACGTACCGGCACCAAGCCGCCTTGAATCTGCATTGCAAGCCTCGCGCTCGGACGTCGCCGTTGCCGAAGCCGTATTGGAGAAAACCCGTATTCGAGCCTCTGGCGCCGGTACCGTTTTGCAACTCCCGGCGAAGGTTGGCGAAATGGTCGTGCCATCGCCGGAGCAGCCGCTGGCCGTCCTCGGCGACATGTCAGTCGTGCGTATCAAAGCCGAAGTTGATGAGCATGACGTCGCTAAAATTAAGCTTGGCGGCAAGGTGGACGTCAAAAGCAATGCTTTCCCCGGACGCGCGTTCACCGGCACTGTTACGGAGTTGTCACCGACCCTCGGCTCACCGAAGTTCGCATTGCGCAGCGCCCGCCGCCCGACCGATGTCGAAGTGTTGGAAGTCACAATAAACCTTGAAGGCTCTACGCCGCTCGTGCCCGGCATGCGCGCCGACGCTTTCTTCAAGTGAGGTTGACGGCCGGCGGCGCATGGCAGCGCCGTCAATAAACAGCGAACTCTTCCGGTCTGCAGCGCATCCTCCTTTGCAAAGCGAACTGGAAGTCAAAGGGCGGGGAGTGTGGTGAAACGGGCATGCGGCCCCGACCCCACCTCCCCGCTCAATTTTTTGCGCCAGACCGTTGGCGCCTTGCGATGCCGTCCGGGCGACACCTGTCCCGCCCGGAACAGCGCCAATCCCTCACTCCAGCCATGATGCACTTACGGTCAATATCGGCCGCTTACCCAGCAAGCTTAGGAGTGCACAATGTACGGAGAAATCAAAACTTTTCATCGCGAAATCGGTGTTGGCGTTATTCGCGCGGACGACGGCCGCTCATATCGCTTTGAAGGCGCAGCTATCCGCAACCGCCGCGAAGATCTCGTGGGCCAGGAAGTCTACTTCGAGATCGGTGGTTTGAAATTACACGACGTCATCGTGCTGGCCGGATCGCCGTGGGCGGCATTCGGCGGCCTCAACTCATGACCGCCATCTCAAGGATCAAAGCGATGACTGCGATATTGAACTTGGCGGACGTGCCGATTGTTGCTGCCTCCGACCTCTACGACCCCATGCGGCGGTTGATCGCCCAAGGTCACGGCTTAGCGCTCATGAAGGGGCTCCCGGAACAACGGATCCGGGCCCTGGAAGATGAGTTTTGGCTGGATTTTGAGGGGTCTCCTGAAACCCGCCTCGCTGTGGCCCTTCGCTTTCGTGCGCTGCTGAATGTGTTTGCAGACCGGCGGCTGAAGGGCGTGCTTCTAGCCAACGGCTTTAAGACCATCGCAGCAGCCGTGATGGAAGCGTCGGCCCAACGCCTGAACACGCAGTACGGGTTTAAAGCCCAGGCATTTGTGATGGCGCTCGATCGCAGCCTGTGTCCGCCACATCGGCAATCAACAGACCGTCCACACCTCGCAATCGCGGCATGACACCTGTTCCCGGCGGAACCGTCGCCTCGACATCCTGCCGCTAACCTAACGCCACGAGTAACCCATTCACCTACGAGGCGGGCCATGTCCAACACTGCCAGTTTTAAGATTAAAGGCGGAAAAACCGGCATTCTGTTGCTCCACAGACTGTGCGGCACCCCTGTTGAAATGCATTTCGTGGCCAATGGATTGGCAAAATTGGGCTACACCGTACATTGCCCAGTACTCGCCGGACATTGCAGCAGCCTCGATGCGATCAAGGGCGCGACCTGGACCGACTGGTACCGCAGCGCAGAACTGGCGCTCGACGAACTCTCAGCCGAATGTGATCACGTGATCGTTGGTGGGCTCTCGACGGGTGCCGTGCTGGCGCTTGTTCTGGCTGCAAAACATCCAACCCGCGTTCACGCGACGACGCTGCTCGCGCCGACACTCTGGCTCAACGGCTGGATGATCCCCTGGTATGCACG
>JAYUCQ010000041.1:0-2617 GCA_043740265.1 Hyphomicrobium sp. | reverse complement strand
GCGACCGGCTTGATGGCGATCATTGCGCTCGCCTTGACCGTGCTCATCGTGCGCGAGCTGATCGGCTTCCGCCGCTTGGCAAAACTATCATACTTGCGGAAATCAGTGCGCGAAGTCATTGCGGCGGCTGACGTGCAAAAGGAGCGCGCTGCGGTCGCGACGCTGGCCGGATACTATCGCGGCCGCCCCGATATGACGTGGGGACTGGCGCGGCTGGCCGACCACAAAGGCGATGTACTGGGGCCTGGCGAACTGCTCCGCCTCGCTGACCGCGAATTGCTGGCACCGCTCGATAAAGAAGCCCGGCGCGTCATTCTAAAGACTGCAAAACGGGTGGCGACGGTCACGGCCATTTCCCCGATCATGTGGATCGCGATGGGGTTTGTGCTGGTTGAGAACGTGCGCATGTTCCGCGCCATTGCCGGTCTCTACGGCGGGCGTCCGGGCGTACTTGGCGCACTGCGTTTGGCGCGGCTGGTGGTGGGTCACATCATTGCGACGGGCGGTGTCGCCATGACGGATGATCTGCTCGGCCAATTTCTCGGCCAGGATGTTCTGCGCCGGTTGTCGCGGCGTTTGGGTGAAGGCGCTTTCAACGGCGCGCTGACATCACGGCTTGGTGTTGCCGCCGTCGAAGTGACGAGGCCGCTGCCGTTTCTCGACGCTGAACCGCTGCGGGTTCGCGAGATTTTCGCTGAACTTTTCAAGTCGCTGCGCAGTGGCGACAAGGCCGCGCCAGAAAAGTCAGAAAAAGCCTGACGTATTTTACGCAGCGTTGGCGAACGCGACGCCATTCCCGGTTGGCGGCAAACGTTCCGCCCATTCGCGGGTACGAGCATCGGTGCAAACCAGGATGGGCGGTGGTGTGCGTACTTCCGCCGTCGCCAGCGCCCAGCGCGCTAAGTGTCCGGCCGGGCGCGAGGTCAGCCAGCTGACGGGGCCTGCCAGCACGAGGCCGAGAACAACGGGCGCCATCCACGCCAGCAGCCCAGGTGAGACCGTGTAGGCGATGATGGCCACGACGAGGCCGATCGCCGTATGCCAACGGGCAAATCGCATCGCGACTTCAAACGTCAACGCGCCGTCGTCGCGCTTTTGCGCTTTCCAGCCAGAATCGAGACCGGCGAAAATCTGGATGGAGCCGACGGTCTGCGTCAGCATTAAAATCGGCGCGATCAGCATTGAGAAGATCGTTTCATAGAGGACGCCAACGGTGCTGCGGAATGCGCCTAACGGATCGCGATTGAATCGAGCCCGCCGCCACTCAAGTATGAGACCAAGCCCTTTCGGCAGCAACACGACGGCCAGCGTCGCTAGAAACAGCCGGAGCGCAGCACCCGGATCAATGATCGGCCAGATCGGAAACAGCGTTTTGGCGTCCTGGAAATAACTCGGAATAATCTGTTGACCTTGCAGCGCCAGGACAACGCCGACGAGGAGCGACATCGCCCAAACTGCCGAGATGAGATATGAGGCAGCCCCCATACCAAGATGGACGCGGCCCATCGTCGTCAGTCCCGGCTGCGAGACAATCGCGAGATGTTGCAGGTTGCCCTGCGCCCAGCGCCGGTCGCGCGTTACTACATCCACAATGTTGGGCGGCATACCTTCGTACGACCCTTCGAGCGACGGCATCATGTGCACGCCCCACCCGGCTCGCTGCAGCAGCACCGCTTCGACGAAGTCATGACTCATGATGTGACCGCCGAACGGTTTGCGGCCCGGTAGATCCGGCAGGCCTGCCGCCGTCGCAAAGGCTTCGGTCCGGATGATGGCGTTGTGGCCCCAGTAGTTGCCCTGATCGCGATGCCAGAAGGAGAGCCCTGCCGCCACCGACGGGCCGTAGGTGTTGCAAGCGAATTGCTGCAGGTGCTGCAACAGCGTTGATCCGCCGACGAGACGCGGTACCGATTGGATCAGGCCGGCCTTGGGCTCGCGCTCCATCACCTTAGCTAGTGCAATCAGCGTCGCACCCGACATGATGCTATCGCCGTCGAGAATGACGAAGTGCGGATAAGCGGCACCGAACCGCGAAATCCAATCGGCGATATTCCCGGCTTTGCGCGCGTGGTTGTTCGTCCGGCGGCGGTAATAGACTGCAACGATGCCCGCGAGCTTGGATTGCAGCGCTTGATAGACCCTGGCTTCGCGAGCGCCGTCGATCTCGCCGCGGGTGTCGGACAGTACAAAAATATCGAATGCGGTCTGGTGTCCGAGCCCGTGAAGCTCATCCGCCATCGCCTCGATGGCACCGGCGACACGCGTCGGCTCCTCATGATAGACGGGGAAAAGCAAGGCGGTGCGGCCCGTGAGCGGCGCGCCGGGTGTGGGCGGAGCAAGCGAGTCCGGCAGTTCACCTGCAAACAACGGCAGGAAGCCAAGCGCGCCACTGAGACTGCCCAAGGCAATCCAGCCGAATGACATCGTCGAGAGGACCAGAAACAAAAACTGTAGCGGCGTCATGACCACGAAAGCCAGGATCGAGAACAACTCGTATCCGAATGCGGCGGTCAGAACCGCAGCGCCTGCAAAAATAGCTGAGCGCGGAACCCAATAGCCGCGCCGCCGCGGTTCGCTAGTTGCTTTTGGAGCCGCCGAAAAATCCTGCACCGGCATG
>JAYUCQ010000040.1:0-2622 GCA_043740265.1 Hyphomicrobium sp. | reverse complement strand
GGTCAATCGCCTCGATCGACGTTGTGACGTGCGTTAGAATGCAGCTCTGTGTTGGGATTTCAAAGCGCTGAATGACTTCATCCAGCATGACCAGCAGATCGGTTATGGCCGTGACATTGTCGCTCGCCGGGTTGATGCCAATCACAGCGTCGCCGCAGCCGTACATCAAGCCATCAACGATCGATGCCGCTATTCCCTTTTTATCGTCGGTTGGGTGGTTCGGCTGCAGCCGCACCGACATGCGGCCAGGAAGCCCAATCGTATCGCGGAATTTGGTGACGACGCTCACTTTTTTGGCGGCGAGCACGAGGTCTTGATTGCGCATGATTTTTGATACGGCGGCGGCCATTTCCGGCGTCAACCCCGGCGCAATCGCGTTCAACTCAGCAGTGCCCGCACTATCGGACAAAAGCCAATCGCGAAATCCGCCGACCGTCAGATGTGAAACTGATGCGAATGCTCCCGCGTCATGCGTATCGATGATCAGCCGGGTAACGTCATCGATTTCGTAAGGTACGACCGTCTCAGTCAGAAAACGTTTGAGTGGGACATCAGCCAAAGCCATTTTGGCAGCTGCGCATTCGGCGGCCGATCGTGCCGCCACGCCAGCCAGCACATCGCCAGAACGCGGCGGCGACGCCTTTGCCAAGAGTTCGCGAAGATCGCCAAAAGCGTAGGAAGTTCCGCCCGCTTGCACACGATACATCTTTGAAGCTCCATCAAAAGACGCATGAGACGGCCTTGCGGCCTTGAAACCTTACCCATCATGCGCCTTAGGTGCGAGAATTCAAGGTCGGCCGCGACGTCAAATGGTGGTGATACGACTTCAAGCCTGCAGCCCCCTGCCAGCACGCCCGCGTTTCGTGCGTACGTTGGGGCTTTCCGGGTCAGTTAACGTTCCAGATGTCTGGACCGCTGGCGTATTGCTGTGATGCACGGCCACGCCCGAAATGAAAACATCGATAGCAGCGGCAAAAGTGGCATCCCTGTCCAGAACCTTAAAAGCTGGCACGAGTGCAAGTGTTGCGGCGCAGTCTTCAGGATCGAGTGATGAGAGTTCACGCTCGTCCTCTTTGCTGATGGGCCGAAGCAATCCTTCAGCTTCCGCTTGAGCAAAACCGAGCACAAATGCGTAAAAAGCAAGCCCTAAGCCTGCAGCATCGGCATCAGATAATCCAACACTGCGCATCGCCCGATAGACCACTTCGCTCGATTTGTGATCGACAGGACCCGTCGCATGAAAGCGGAAGTGCAAATGAAACAATCGGGGGTGGCGGCGCGCCAAATCGCGATAGGCGCGCGCCACTTTCCGCAAATCACCCTGCCAGTTAGCCGATGGCTTCGGCAGCGCCACGGTCGTCAACGCGTGATCGGCGACGTTCCTCAACAAAACGTCTTTGGAGCCAAAATAGTGCAGCACCGTCATAGGGTCGACGCCCATCGACTGGCCGAGCTTGCGAACGGAAAACGCCTCTTCCCCGCCCCTCGATAACATCTCGAAAGCGGCTTCAAGGATCGCCGCCTTGTCGATTCCGCGCTTGGCTCGAACGTTCGCTTTGGGCATGTTCGCAATACCGCTTGACAGTTCTACACCGTAGACCATAGTGTTTCTGGAGCTATTTCGCTGCCTTGTAAAGCAGTTCTGCAATATCGAATTTTATAAAGTTATCGGACAAGGCTCCGGGCCATATCCGGAGGATGGAGGCAGGCGTGACCGGTTCAATACCGACCGCGACAACCGGCCGGCTGGGTCTACCTGCCGGTATGCCTTGCTGCGTCTCAACCCATACGGCTGCCCGGCTCAATAGTAAAACCGACTTGCTGCGCCTCTGCGCCCGCATTGGATACACGCCGCACTGAACGTCCACGCCCGATTTGCCGGCCCCTCACGGGCTCAACATCAGCTGGAGGTTTATCATGTCCAACAAATTGTCGACTGCGCAATTGAGAGATCTCGATTCTGCGCACCATTTGCATCCCTTTACCGACCATAGCAATTTACGCGCCAGCGGACCGCGGGTGATTGTAAAGGGTGATGGCCCCTACATTTGGGATAGCGAAGGCAACAAAATTCTCGACGGTATGGCGGGTCTTTGGACCACGGCCGTTGGCTACGGTCGCAAAGAACTGGCCGACGCGGCGCACGCCCAGATGATGGAATTGCCGTTCTACAATACGTTTTTCCGGACAACGCATCCACCGGTCATCGAGCTTTCACGCAAGATTGCCGAAATCGCGCCACCGAACTTGAACCAGGTTTTCTTTGGTTCGTCCGGATCGGAATCGAATGATACGGCTATCCGCTTGATCCGCCACTATTGGGTGCTCAAGGGGCAGCCGAAGCGGCGCATCATCATCAGCCGCAACATGGCCTATCACGGCTCAACCATTGCTGCCGGTTCGATGGGTGGCATGCCTCACGTCCACGCCCACAGCTACCCGGTTTACGAAGGCTTCCGCCATGTCATGGACCCGTATTGGTTCGGCGAAGGCAAAGATGGGGAATCGCTCGAAGCCTTCGGCTTGCGTGCCGCTCAGGCGCTCGAAGATGAAATCATCCGCCTCGGGCCAGAGAACGTTGCAGCCTTCGCCGGCGAACCGGTGCAAGGCGCTGGCGGCGTC
>JAYUCQ010000039.1:0-2623 GCA_043740265.1 Hyphomicrobium sp. | reverse complement strand
CCACAGTCAACTAGCGTTTCGTATTCGACCTCAGCAACGGTTTAGATTCGGCCGCTCCGGGCCCTTCATCACACATCCAAGTTCGAAACATTCAGCGCGTTGTCCTGGATGAAGATCCGGCGCGGCTCGACGACGTCGCCCATGAGCTTACTAAAAATCTCGTCCGCCTCGGCAATGTCGTCGATCTTCACCTGCAGCAGCGTGCGAATGGTTGGGTCAAGCGTCGTTTCCCAGAGTTGCTCCGGGTTCATTTCACCCAGACCCTTGTAGCGTTGCAAATCGAGACCCTTGCGCCCGGTATCGTAGACGGCTTCGAGCAGTGTGCGCGGTCCATGCACAACGTCGAGCTTGTCCTTGCGGCGTAGCTTGGCGGTGCGGCCATATACTTCCTGCAAATGCCCGAGGCGCTCGTTGAGGCGGCGCGCATCCAGCGATCGCAGCAGCGCTATGTCCAGCGTGTGCACTTCAGTGACGCCACGCACCATGCGCTTGAAGACGAAGCCTTCGTTGCCGTAGCGGCCTTCCCATCCGGTTTCCATTTCGTCTGCAATATCATCCAGACGTTGCGCGATTTTCACCGCCGCCGCCGTGGCCTTGTCGGCCGATTGCAACAAGCCTGGATCAAAGACGCCGCCAATCGCGCCCTGCTCGACGACGGAGCGATTGTAGCGCGAATGCAGGCCGTTGATGCCATTGGTGAACTGCCGCGCCTGTTCGACAACATCGCGCAAATCACGGCCGGCGCGCTCGGTGCCATCACCGGCAATCAGCACGGCGTCATTCAGGCCCTGGTCGATCAGATAATCTTCCAGCGCCCGCTGATCCTTGAGGTAGGAATGCGCCTTGCCCTTTTGCACTTTGTAGAGCGGCGGCTGCGCAATGTAGACGTGGCCCTTGTCAACCAGCTCATACATCTGCCGGTAGAAGAACGTCAGCAGCAGCGTGCGGATATGCGCGCCGTCGACGTCAGCGTCGGTCATGATGATGATCTTGTGATAGCGCAGCTTATCGAGCTTGAATTCTTCGCGGCCGATGCCGGTGCCGAGCGCCGCGATGATATTCGTCACCTGTTCCGACGACAGCATCTTGTCGGTGCGGGCGCGTTCGACGTTCAGGATTTTACCGCGCAACGGCAGCACGGCCTGGAACTCGCGCTTGCGGCCCTGCTTGGCTGATCCACCAGCCGAGTCGCCTTCGACGATAAAGAGTTCGGTTTTCGACGCATCGCGATCCTGGCATTCGGCGAGGCCGCCGGGTAGACGCAAACCATCCAAAGCGCCTTTGCGCCGGGTGAGGTCACGCGCCTTGCGCGCCGCTTCACGCGCAATCGCCGCTTCGCAAATTTTGCCGACGATGACCTTGGCTTCTTTCGGGTGCTCCTGGAACCAGGCCCCCAAAACATCGCCAACGGTATTTTCAACGACGGGCTTCACTTCGGACGAGACCAGTTTGTCCTTGGTCTGCGACGAAAACTTCGGGTCCGGCACTTTGACCGAGAGCACGCAGGTCAAACCTTCGCGTGCGTCATCGCCCGAGATCGTCACCTTTTCCTTTTTGGCGAGCCCGGTTTCGTCGGCGTATTTGTTGACGATACGCGTCAGCGCGCCACGGAAGCCGGCCAAATGCGTGCCGCCATCGCGCTGCGGAATGTTGTTGGTGAAGCACAACACCGTCTCGTGATAGCTGTCGTTCCACCAAAGTGCGACTTCTACGCCGATGCCGTCCTTCTCGCCGCGGATCATAATCGGCTCAGCCAAGGCCGACGTTTTCGAGCGGTCGAGATAGCGCACGAATTCCGCCGTGCCGCCTTCGTACATGAATTCTTCGGTTTTGATGTCGGCGTGGCGCGCGTCCGTCAGCCGGATTTTTGCGCCGGAATTCAAGAACGCCAGTTCGCGCAAGCGATGTTCCAGCGTCGTGTAATCAAACTCCATGACGTTGTGGAACGTTTCGGTGCTCGGCAGAAACGAGACTTCGGTGCCGCGCTCGCCGTTGCCGTCGCCAACGATTTTCAGCGGCGCAACCGTGTTGCCGTTTTTGAATTCGACCAAGTGCTCTTTGCCGTCGCGCCAGATGCGGCAGCGCAGCCAAGACGAGAGCGCGTTGACCACCGACACGCCGACGCCGTGCAAGCCGCCCGACACCTTGTACGAATTCTGGTCGAACTTGCCGCCAGCGTGCAGCTCGGTGAAAACGATTTCGGCGGCCGAGCGCTTCGGATCGTTGTCGTCGTCTTTCTTGATGCCAACGGGAATGCCGCGGCCATCATCGCGCACGGTGCACGAGCCGTCCGGGTTCAGCGTCACCTGGCATGAGTTGGCGTGACCGGCCAAAACTTCGTCGATGCCGTTGTCGACGACTTCGTAGATCATGTGGTGCAGACCCGAGCCGTCGTCGGTGTCGCCGATGTACATGCCCGGGCGCTTGCGAACCGCGTCAAGGCCCTTCAGCATTTTGATGCTATCTTCGCCGTAATCGTCCACGGCCTGCTGTCGTGCGGGCTCTTCAGTCATGTTTTGTGATGTCCTGAAATCGCGTTGGATTGCTGCCTGAAGTCATAGCATGGCGGGAGCGATTTCGCGCTGCGAATTCGTGCGCAATCCGCAGAAAACAGACTTGTTTT
>JAYUCQ010000038.1:0-2625 GCA_043740265.1 Hyphomicrobium sp. | reverse complement strand
TGCTGTTAGGTATGAGCCAGGAGAAGCTTGGCGAGCACTTGGGTCTTACATTTCAGCAGGTGCAAAAGTACGAAAAGGGGGTTAACAGGATCGGTGCGAGCCGGCTGTTCGATCTGGCCAAGGTTCTGGGTGTGCCTGTGCAGTTTTTCTACGACGAGGCGCCGATTGGCGCGGTAACCGCCGGTTATAATCAACCCCAGATGGCAGGATTTGCCGAAAAGCCCAACGAAAGCTATGTCGTCGAATTCCTCGGCAGCCGCGAGGGCCTTGAATTGAACAAAGCGTTTTCGCGCATCACCGATCCCAAGAAGCGCCGCTCGATTGTCGATCTGGTCAAATCGATTGCCGGCGAAGAAGCCTAGTAACATTGGCTGAAACGCGGTTGCGTCAAAGCCGCAGTTGAAGAGTTTTGCACAGCTGGGCTGGGTTGGCCGCGCTTGACCCTCAAGCTAAAGACTGCAACAAACCGGCGGCTTTTCGACGGTTCCGGCCGGGCGCGCTGGCGGAAACGTCCACCACTTCAAATTCATCCAAGACGGGGGCCACTGTGGCACGCAAGTCCTTTTTGTTTACGAGCGAGTCTGTTTCCGAAGGTCATCCCGATAAGGTTTGCGACCGCATCTCTGACGAAGTCGTCGATGCGTTCTACCGCGAAGGCGCCAAGGAAAAACTCGATCCGTGGGGCATCCGCGCCGCGTGTGAAACGATGGCGACGACCAATCGTGTCATCATCGCTGGCGAGTCTCGCGGCCCTAAAGGCGTCACCGTCCAGATGATCCAGGACCTCACGCGCGCGGCCATTAAAGACATCGGCTATGAGCAGGATGGCTTCCACTGGGCCAACACGAACATCGAAGTGCTGCTGCATTCGCAGTCGGCGGACATCGCCCAGGGCGTCGATGCCAAACAGCCATCGAACCAGGAAGAGGGTGCTGGCGACCAAGGCATCATGTTCGGATACGCCTGCACCGACACGCCAGAACTGATGCCGGCGCCGATTTACTACGCGCACAAAATTCTGCAGGATCTAGCGCACGCCCGCAAATCTAAAACCGGTGAAGCCGCCAAGCTCGGCCCAGACAGCAAGAGCCAAGTGACCGTGCAGTACGAGGACGGCAAGCCCGTCGGCGTCACCCAGATCGTCGTCTCGCACCAGCATGTCGTGGAAGATCTGACGTCGAACCAGGTGCGCGCGATTATCGAGCCGTTCGTCCGCAAAGCTCTGCCCGAGGGCTGGATTTCCAAGAACACGATCTGGCATATCAACCCGACGGGCAAGTTCTTCATTGGCGGACCCGATGGCGACTGCGGCCTTACAGGACGCAAAATCATCGTCGACACATACGGCGGTGCGGCACCACACGGCGGCGGCGCGTTCTCCGGCAAAGATCCAACAAAGGTTGACCGCTCGGCGGCGTACGCGTCGCGCTATCTGGCCAAAAACGTCGTGGCCTCCGGCATTGCTGACCGCTGCACGATCCAGCTGTCCTATGCCATCGGCGTCGCTAAGCCGTTGTCGATTTACGTCGACACGCACGGCACTGGGAAGGTCGACGAAGCCAAAATTGAAAAGGCGCTGGGCGAAGTCATGGACTTGACGCCACGTGGCATCCGCTCGCATCTCGATCTCAATAAGCCGATCTATTCGCGCACGTCTTCCTATGGCCACTTCGGCCGTCATGCCGACAAGGACGGCGGCTTTTCGTGGGAAAAGACCGACCTCGCGCCTAAGATCAAAGCGGCGCTCTAGGACCCAAACTGGGTTCGGCTTCGCGAATATCGTATCGAGAGAACGGCCGCTGCAAACAGCGGCCGTTTTCATATCTCGCCGTGGAGACCATTTTTTGCCTGGAGCAGCGCGTTGCCTAGCGAAGATCGCGAACATGAACTCAGATCGTTCGGGCGCCGCCGTGGCCGCAAGCTAAGCCCGCGCCAGTCGGCCCTGATGCGCGACGTGCTGCCGCGGGTTGCTGTCAATCTGACATCCCCCTCTCCCCTCCAAGCGGAGCTTGGCTCTGCCAAGACGTGGGAGAGGGTTGGGGTGAGGGGGCAGACTCCAGAAATAGCAGTCCCCTCATCCCGTCCTTCGGACCACCTTCTCCCGAGGGGAGAAGGGGTAGAGCTATGGCTCGAGATTGGTTTTGGCGGCGGCGAGCATTTGCTGTGGCAGGCGAAGGCCAATCCAGCCGTCACGATCATCGGCTGCGAACCGTTCGAGGACGGCGTCGTCAAGGTGCTGGCCAAAATCGCCGACGAAAAGCTCGACAATATTTGTCTGCACATGGGTGACGCGCGCGATGTCTTACGCTGGCTACCGGACGCTTCGATAGCTCGCGCGTTTATCCTGTTTCCAGACCCCTGGCCCAAGACTAAGCACAGGAAGCGCCGGCTGGTGAACCCGCAGACGCTCGACTTGCTCGCTCGCGTTATGAAACCCGGCGCCGATCTGCGCTTCGGCACCGACATCGCCGACTACGTCCGCACGGGGCTGTTGGCGATCACCGCCGACAGCCGCTTTGCCTGGATCGCAGAGGGCCCCAAGGACTGGCGCATCCGCCCCACTGATTGGCCAGAAACCCGCTACGAGCAAAAAGCCCAACGCGAAGGCCGCCAGCGCTATTATTT
>JAYUCQ010000037.1:0-2626 GCA_043740265.1 Hyphomicrobium sp. | reverse complement strand
CGATACCTTTCGCCTTGCCCTTTTCAGGTGCCTTCCCTGACTTTGCGACATCTATGTCCGCGAGCAGCCGGATGGCCTCACTGTGATTTTGCGCTGCCGCCTTTTGCAGCCATACCCGCGCGGTCGCAGAATCGGCTGCAATGCCGCGCCCGGATAGATACATCTGGCCGAGATTATATTGTGCCTTAGCATGTCCCTGGTCGGCGGCGGCGCGCATCCACTTAAAGGCGGCGGCATCATTTTGCTCGACGCCCCGCCCTGACCGGTAGAGCGACGCGAGTTGATATTGCGCGTCCTGGTCTCCGCTCTTGGCACGTTTTTCCAATAGTTGCGCCGCATCTTTGAACTGCCCGGATCGCACCGCAGCGGCGACCCCGCTTTCGAGCACAGACGGCTTTGGCTCTCCAGCCTGGAGCTCGGCCGCATTGCTTCCAGCTAGGCTGGCCGCCAGAAACAACACATGCCGCAACTTATCATGCCGTGCCATATTTGGTCTCTATTGCGATACCCATGCTCTTCAAGAAATCTGTCGGCAGGATGCCGCCAGCGCAGACAATGACGGTGTCGTTGCGGATCAACGCCGGCTTGCCACTGTGCGCGATTTCAATTCTATCGCTGCGAATTTTTCTCACCTGTGAGGACAATAGAACGTCAAGACTGCCGCTCTGTTTTGCGTCCTCGACGCGCTCGCGGTTTTTGGTCTTTGCGCGACCGAAGGCGTCATTGCGGTAGGAGAGCGTAACCTTCGTTTTTGGCTGTTCGGCAAGACTGGCGGCCGCTTCGAGGGCACTGTCGCCGCCGCCGACGACGAGCACATGCTGGCCGCGGTATTGCTCGGGATCAATCAGCCGGTAGACCACTTTCGGCAGCTCTTCGCCGGGCACACCAAGCCGCCTGGGAGTGCCGCGCCGGCCAATGGTCAACAATACGGTACGGGTCCGGTAGGTACTGCGCGTGGACTTAACCTCGAAACCACCGTCGATCCGGCGCACCGCTTCTACGCGCTCTTGTTCATTGATACGGAGCCCGGTCTCACGCACGGCCTTCTGCCAGAACCCGAGCAGCTTTTCCTTGCTGACTTCCTTGAAGTTCATCTGCCCGACGATGGGCAGTGTTGCTGGGGCTGTCATCACGACTTTGCCGCGCGGGAAATGGGCAACCGTTCCGCCGAGCGTATCCTGTTCGAGTGTGACGAAGTCGAGTTGATGTTCAATCGCGCCAAGACTTGCTGATATTCCCGCCGGGCCGCTGCCTACAATGACCACGTCGAGGATGCCGCCGCGCCGGCCTGGGCGGCGCGCCGCAATGGCTTCTATTGCTTGGCGTCCTTGTTCTACAGCGTTCCGAATGAGGCCCATGCCGCCCAGTTCACCGGCAATATAAATACCGGGCACATTGGTCTGGAAATCGGGTGCTACGACGGGAATGTCGACGCCGCGCTTGGCGCTGCCGAAGACCAGCGATATGGCGCCGCGTGGACATGCCGTCTTGCACGCGCCATGGCCGATGCAATTTGACGGTTCGACGAGTTCGGCTTTTCCGTTGATCAGCCCGAGAATGTCGCCCTCCGGGCACGCATTGAGACAGGCCTTGCAACCGACGCACAATGTCGGATCGATAATTGGGTGCAGAGAAGCCGGTTCAGACAGTCCCGCCGCGATGGCCTCATCGCGTAGACTGAGACTGCGGGCTTCGGCGCGGTGCCGGGCTAGAAGATAAACGCTCCAGATCGCTATCAAGGGCGCGGCGTAAAAAGCGAGTATGAGATCAATTTTCATGTCGTGACAAAAACTCCGTGACCATCTTCAGTTACTGTCGACGCCAAGTTCCTTGGCAGAAGCGGAAATACGGTCTTTCACCGTGTTGTCAGCGTCGAACGTTTCGAGTGCTTTCGCGAGCGCGGCTTTGGCAGCATCCCTTTCGCCAAGAACCATGCGGGCGCGCATGAGGCGCAACCAGCCGTCCTCGTCACGGGGGGTTGTCTCGAGACGGCTGGCCAGTCGATCGACCATGGCGCGGATCATGCTGCCGCGCTGTTCGCCTGAAAGTCCGTCGGCGGCCTTGATGTCATCTTGTGAAGGGCCCGCTTCGGCGACCGCCTCCGGGATCTTCGCTGGCGCTGCGGCCAACTCAGGTTGGAAGGCCTTGGTCTTGGCGTCGGCCAGTCCCTTTTCGATGTCAGCGTCGCCAGGTTTGAGTGACAGAGCATGCTCATAGGCCTTGACCGAATCTTCGGTCTTACCCGTGTTGAGATAGGACCAGCCGAGCATTTTCCAGCCATCGGCATCGCTGGGTTCGCTTTCCAGCCGCGCCGCGAGCCGCTCGATCATGGTATCGACGGCCGGCAGTTCCGCGTCCTGCTCTCCAGCAGTGACATCTGGAATGGGCGTCATGTTTGGCGCAGTCCGGTTCTTGCTGGAGACCCGGTCAACGTATGCCCGCAAGGACGCTTGCGCCCGATCTGATACCTCGGCGTTTTGCGCATCCACATTTTGAGCTTCAGACGACGGCGCGGCGGCGAGGAGGTTGGCGAAAGTGTGTGCATCTTCGATTGAGCGGCGAGGCCCGCTTGCTCCCAGAAAAAACAACGCAGATCCTGCCGCGAGACCGCCAATGACCAGCGCCG
>JAYUCQ010000036.1:0-6417 GCA_043740265.1 Hyphomicrobium sp. | reverse complement strand
GCGAGCCTTGGATGTCGATCGAGCGCGTTGAAGAAATTGTCCGGCAAACAAACGCACTTGGTGCCGACGCAATTCTGCTTCTTGGCGACTATGTCGTGGGCCACAGGCTTGGAAAATATTCAAAGCCTGTTACGCCCGCAGGCTGGGCGGAGCCGCTTGGAAAGTTGAAAGCCCCGTTGGGTGTTCACGCCGTACTCGGCAATCATGATTGGTGGGACGAACGCGAAGTGCAAAACCGCCGTGCAGGTCCAACACGCGCCGGCCGTGCGCTGGAAGCGGCGGGCATTCCTGTCTATGAGAATAAAGCGGTGCGCCTTGTAAAAAGCAATCAACCGTTCTGGATTGCGGGTCTCGGCGATCAGTGGGCCTTCTGGCGGCGGGACGAAGATCGCGATGACGTGCAAGCTGACGAGCGCGTCCGGCGGCAATATACCGGCGTCGACGATTTACCGGGCACGCTGGCGCAGGTGACGGATGACGCGCCTGTCATACTGATGGCGCACGAACCCGATATTTTTCCAAAAGTGCCGCCCCGCGTTTCGCTGACGCTTTCAGGCCATACCCACGGCGGCCAATTGCGCATTTTTGGATATTCGCCCGTCGTGCCGTCGCGTTTTGGCAATCGCTTTGCTTATGGGCACGTGGTCGAGGGCAACTGCAATCTCATCGTTTCTGGTGGACTCGGATGTTCAATGTTGCCCGTGCGTCTCGGCGCTCCACCGGAAATCGTTGTCGTGGACTTGGGTAGCGGAGGCGTGAGTTGAGCGTTGGTAACTGGCCCGACCTTGCAGGCCGCATCATCCGCGATGAGAGCGGTCAGCGGCACGTCTTGCCGGTGCGCGTCTACTTTGAAGATACCGACGCGGGCGGTGTCGTTTATCACGCCTCATACGTCCGGTTCTGTGAGCGCGGGCGGACAGATTTTTTGCGCCTACTCGGTGCCGACGCGCGTGGCATGATCGATGGATCGGAAAGCCGCGAGCCAGCTGCGTTTGTGGTACGACGGATGAACTGCGAGTTCCTTCGCCCCGGCCGGATGGATGATCTTCTTGAAGTCGAGACAAGCGTCAAAGTTCTGGGCGGCGCAAGTGTCACGCTGCTCCAGTCCGTCACGTGCGTGGGAAAGAAAATCTTTGAAGCCGAAGTGACTGTGGTTTTGGTTTCCATGTCGGGAAAGCCGCTGCGCCTGAGCGACGCAGTGCGTGGTGCGTTTGCGGCTCACACTTTGACAGCCTAGCGCTTGTTTGTGGATTGCCAGGCTTCCCACCGCGTTCGCGCGATCCGATAGGCGTCGGGAATGGACAGCGCCCACACGAACAACCCCAGTGCCGCGCGGCCAATGAACGAGCGCTCTGGCGGTGTGATCTGCCAGGTCAGCAAGGCCAGCAGCAGCGTAAAAAATGCAAAGCCAAAGCCGCGCTGCGGTTGGCCCACAGCGACGTGACCCATGCCGGGCAAAAAGACCGCTAAGGCCAGAACCACATAGGGCTGAAGCGGCTTCTTGAGTGTATCAGGAGGCATATGTTTTTCCGTCCCGGTTGTCTGTCAGCGCAGCGCGCAAATCGTTAAGACCGGCTGCGAGTTCAGTGACGTCGCGCGGCGTGACCTGAGCGCTGGTGAATGCCGATTGCCGCAATAACAAATGGTCGCCGCGTTTGCCTTCTGCCAGTTGCCGTATCATTCGCACACCGCGCGCCGTGACGGCTATTTCTTTCAGTCGCGGGTCGGCAAACAACCGCGCGGCAGTTTTGTCAACACGGTCCAGCGCATTTTTTGACGCTGCGCTCTCGCCTTTGATCAGGGTTTCCCAGGGAAAGCCGGGGGGCACGTCAAGCCGCTCGGTCATACGCTCCGTCAAGGAATAATAGTCGGCACCGGAAGGGCGGATTAGCATCGCTACACCCTGCCCGGCGATCGGCAGATCGCAGACGTCCGTTATCGACAGCCATAACTGCGGCAGGCGGCGGATAGTCATCGTATCTGGGATCAATTCGAGCCGCATATGGCGGCCGTCAAGACTACCTGTAAGGCTTGGAAATCCTGCGTCGTCGAACGTGAGATGCCCGTCACTGAAGAGGGGCGTAACGGCATCAAGAATCGTGGAGCGGCTGGCGCGCAGGTGACGTGCCTCACACATAGCAAGAATGGCGGTGGCAACTATGCCAGCTACTGCGAGCGCAAGGGGTATCGAGAGAGACACGCTTGGATTCCAATAGAACGGGTCGCATAAAAAAGCAGCGCCCTCCGGTTTGGAGCGCGCTGCCTCAGTGTCGAATGGATCAATATCCGTTCGGGCGCGGCCAGTTCATCGTGAACTGATCGCCGCGGCGGACGAACTTGTAACGATGGAATGCAAACCAGGCCGACGCAACGATGTAAAACGCCATCATCGCCGCCAGCTGCGTGCCATAGCCGAGGAACACCGCGAAGTAGGTGACGGCGCAGAGTAGCAGCAGCACGATCGCCGGCAGCGGATGCATCGGATGGACGTACCCGCGTTTAATCGAGCCGAGCGGCCACTTGTTGCGGAACATGATCATGTTGAACGACATGAAGGTGTATCCGAGCAAGCCTGAAAGGATCGAGAACGTGATCACTTGGTCCAGCGGCACTTGCAGCGCGAAGATCAAGGCAACCGGCACCAGGAACACGATCGACCGGAACGGTGTGCGGTACTTCGGATGCACCGCGCCGAACCAGGCCGGCAGATAGCGGTCGCGGCCCATCGAGAACCAGGCGCGCGAGGCGTCGTTGATGCAACCGTTGGCAGAGGCGAGCGTCGAGAAGATGGTGCCGATGAACAGCAGCGCCATCAACGGCGTCGAGTTCGTCAGGCGCGCGGCGTCAAACAACGGCGTGATGGCTTGGCCGAGATATTCCCAAGGCATCAAACCAACGCAGATGTACCAGGTCATCGTTGCTGCAATGAGCAGCGTTATCATGCCTGTCATGGTGCCGAGCGGCAGGGCGCGGGCAGGCGAGCGGACTTCTTCGGCGGCCTGCGTCGTTCCTTCGATGCCAAGATAGTACCAAAGCCCGAAGTGCATCGACGCCAGCACGCCAAGCCATCCATAGGGCAGCGTCTTGCCGTCGATCATGGCTTGATGATCGAGCACATCATGTGACCAGGGACGGACGGCCAAGAACAGGACGACGATCGCTAAGCAGGCGATGGCCGTAATGACGAGGTTGAATGTCAAAGTCGCGTAGACGCCTCGATAATTGAGCCAAGCGAGAAATAGAATGGTCAAAACAATAAACGGTTTGTCCCATATCCCTTCGAAGCCTGCCATGCCGCCGACAGTCTGCACGAGATAGCCGGCCGTGATCGCATTGCCGGCTTCCAGCATGGTGTAGGCCATAACAAGAAACAGGCCGACGTTGAACGCCATCAGCGGTCCAACGATGTGTTTGGCTTGCGCGTACTGGCCGCCAGCTGCAGCAACCGTCGACGTCACTTCAGAGTCGATCATCGCGACGCAGGTATAGAGCAAGCCCGCGAACCAGCAGGCGATGAGAGCGGCAATCGCGCCGCCCTTACCGACGGCGAAGTTCCAGCCCATGTATTCGCCGACAAGCACGATACCGACGCCAAGGGCCCAGACGTGGCCAGGGCCGAGCACGCGGAGCAGGGAGACTTTTTCGCCATGAATGGCGGTTGTTTTCATTGTCATCTCTTATCTCCGGTGCGATGGGTCAATGACGAGTTCGTCTTCGATCTCGCCTTCGCGCGAAGACATCAAGACGTCTTCTGAATACGCCGCATTGGTGCGGAAAAGATCGACCAGCAACCACAGCCCCAGCAGAGCAGAGATCACCCACGATGCCAGTTCAAGCAATTGAAAGGCATTCATTCCGGCTACGTTTGGCATGTTGCAATCCTCACTTGTCGCCGAAGCGTTCACGGATGACATCGCGGTATTCTTGATCGGAATAACGCACGACAAAGATGAAGTAGCCAATGATCACCACGGCGGTGAGCGCGAGCATGAGCGGATCGAAAGTGTAGTCGAACCTGGAGCCGATGATTGGTGCCGCGGTCTCAGGTGTCTGTCCGATCTTTTCCCATGCGGCTTGCTGAGCCGCCGTCTGGCCCATCTCGGTCCAGGATTTGCCAGCAAGATCAGTCGTCGTCTTGGCGCCTGCTGCCAGCCCCAAAAAGACTGGTGCAAACAAGCTCGCAATAACGAGCGCAAGCAAGAAAAGTGAATCGAAAATTTGCCCTAGTGCCGATTGCTCGGGGGGCTGATAGTTACCGTTGGCCATGTCAGCCTCCCTCAGCGTTTGGTCTTATTCATTTCATCGAGATAATGCAGGTCGAGGCCGTAGATGTTTTGGCGGTCCTCGGAATAGTGGCTGATCATGGCGAAGATGGAGGCTGTGTTGAACAGCAAGACCATGCCGACGCCGGCGGCGAGCATGTAGAGCACCTCGCTCGAGCCCGCCAGTGGAATGACGGATATAAAGACAAAGGCAAGCGTGGCCCACAGAGCTGCGAGCGCGATGATTGCGGCTACGCGGTCGCCGCTAAACATACGGTCGACGCGCGGGTCATTTCCCGGTGACATGGTCTGTTCTCCCCTAGCGTTTTTGTTGTTGTGCCCCGCGCAAATGAATTTTGCTTGAGAGGCAATTTTTTTACTTAAGGGGAAATTGTGCGACGTTACGACGCTGATTGTCAAGGCGGAACGCCCGTTATTCAGGCGTTTTAGCGTATCAATTTTGCAGCGTAGACGGAATCGACAGCCGGAGCCGCAGCAGCCCGGCATGGTGCAGCGCGTCATTTACACCGGAGTTGGATTTCGCCGCTCCGGCTTCTGCGCTCAACCACCGCTGCGATTGCGGTGGATAAGGGCAGCTTGTTGCCCCGCAGGCAGAGCGCTTAAGCCCTTGTTTTGTCATATTGAGCGTTGAAAAGCTCAATCGCAGCACAGCTTGCAGAAGGGTGGTGCGCGGCGGGGCGTGCTGACGGGGCCGGCGTTTCGGACAATCACGTTTCAGACGATCAAATGTCTTCCATGCCGGACATATTCGTCCAGTTTTCCGCCCGTGAGTGTGTCCGGTAGCCGCGTGTCTGCCCCGATTGCCTGCGATGCGTAGAGCCTCAGATTTCAATAGTGCCGGATGACGCCGGTCCACCACGGATGGATAGATGAACCCCGCAGACGTTGCTCAAGGTGTGGTTGCTCCCGTAACCGCCAGTGGATTTTCCTTTTTTGAATTGTTCCTGCAGGCCTCCCTCGTCGTCAAGCTGGTTATGATTGGCCTTGGCATTGCGTCGGTGTGGTCATGGGCCATCATTGTCGAAAAGCTGTTCTCGTTCCGCAAAGCCCGCGTTGAGAGCGACAAATTTGAAGAGTTGTTCTGGTCCGGCCAATCGCTGGACGAACTCTACGCCGGGTTATCTCGCGGCCGCACGGTGACGACGGCTGCGCTGTTTGTTGCCGCGATGCGCGAATGGAAGCGCTCGGTCGAAGGCAACATCCGCGCGCTCGGCGGCATTCAGCTACGCGTCGAGAAGGTGATGGACGTCACCATCAGCCGCGAAATGGAGCGCTTGGACCGGCGCCTGCTGTTTCTCGCAACTGTCGGATCAACGGCTCCGTTCGTTGGATTGTTTGGAACTGTCTGGGGCATCATGACGTCGTTTCAAGCCATTGCACTATCAAAAAACACCAATCTCGCGGTTGTCGCGCCAGGCATTGCAGAAGCGTTGTTCGCCACCGCATTGGGTCTGATGGCGGCTATTCCAGCGGTTGTTTTCTACAACAAGTTTTCCGCGGATTCGTCCGCCATTTCGCAGCGGCTTTATGCGTTTTCCGACGAGTTCGCGGCCATCGTTTCGCGCCAGATCGACGTGAGGAACTAGGGTCATGGGCGCAAGCATTAAAGCCGGTGGCGGCGGCGGGCGCAGAAGCCGCCGCGGACGGCACGCACCGATGAGTGAAATCAACGTCACGCCGATGGTCGACGTCATGCTTGTGCTGCTGATCATTTTCATGGTCGCGGCGCCGCTGCTGCAAACCGGTGTGCAAGTCGATTTGCCGGAAGCCAAGGGTACACCGTTGCCGCAGCCGAAGTCTGATCCGCTGGCTGTCACTGTAAAACTCAACGGTGACGCTTACATCGGCGAGACACCGGTAAAACTTGAAGAGATCGCGCCGAAACTGAAAGCCATTGCCAAAAACGGCTACGATGAACTGATTTATGTGCGCGGCGACAAAGGTGTGCCGTATGGCGTCGTTATGAAAGTAATGGGCCGCATCAACGCTGGCGGCTTCAAGAAACTGTCGTTTGTTCTGGATGAGGAAAAGGGAGGCTAACGGGCGTGCCGTTTGGGCTTCTCGTATCTTTTGCATGTCATGCGGCGCTCATCGGCTGGGCGTTTTTGTCGATGCGCGCGGTTCAGGAATTGCC
>JAYUCQ010000035.1:0-6426 GCA_043740265.1 Hyphomicrobium sp. | reverse complement strand
TCAATCAGCCGCTCGACGCCGCGCTTGGATTTTCCTGTCGCAATGCCGAGGATGAAATCACCGCACGCGGCCAAGGCGTCGATGATCAGCTTAGCGTCCGGAAATAAGCCTTCACTGTCGGCTGGATCGTGATCGAGTTCCCGAAATGCGCCCTTGTAGCGCTCGGCGAGGTCCTTGCGGGTTTCGTATTCGGCCTCCGGTGCCAGAACTGAGAAAGCTTCCGGCAGCGACAGGCCGACAACAGAAAGCGTCTGCGCCCGCGTTGGCGGCGTCATGTGCAGGCTTTTAAAGGCGTGGTTCATCGACAAGACGATGCCGGCCTGGCTATCGACAATGGTGCCATCGCAATCGAAGATGACGAGGTTCATTCGTCGCGGCTCCCGAACATCTCTGGATCCAGGCCGAGCGTGGCCCAGGTCCGGCGCATGTGATCGGGAAGCGGCGCGGTGACGTCGATCTTTTTACCCGTCTTTGGATGATCGATGATGAGGCGGCGAGCGTGCAGATGCAGCTTCACATCCATGTTTTCAGCTGGCATGTTTTTATCGCCGTCGTACTTGTTATCGCCAACGATCGGATGGCCAATCATGTGCATGTGGGCGCGCAACTGGTGCTGCCGCCCCGTCACCGGCTTCAAGGACACCCACGCGGCTTTGCGGCCAACCTGATCAATGACCGAATAATGCGTCGTCGCATGCATGGCGACGGCCTGCTCTCCGGGCAGCGCCTTGCGGACACGATCGCCGTCGGGGCCTGAGGCTTTGACCAGCGCGGCTTCGATTTTGCCTTGCGGCGGCTTCGGCACGCCAATGACCAGCGCCCAATAGGTTTTGCCCGCCGACCGCGATTGAAACGTCTTGCCGAGGCGAGCCGCCGCGTCGCGCGTTTTAGCAACGAGCAGAATGCCTGTGGTGTCGCGGTCGATGCGATGCACGAGACGCGGGCGCTCGCCGCCAAAGCGATCGGCCATACCTTCGAGCATGCCATCGATGTGTTTTTTGGTGCCGCTGCCACCCTGGACCGCGAGACCGAACGGCTTGTTCAGAACAAGCACATGTTCATCTTCATAGATGATCATCTTTTCGATCTGATCGCGGTCACCCTTGGAGACGCCGAGCGGAGCCTTGAGGCCAACACCGGACTTTTTCGGCTGCCGCACGATGGCCGGAACACGGACTTCCATGCCAGACGTCAAACGGTCGTTGGCCTGGGCGCGTTTGCTATCAATGCGCACCTGACCGGAGCGCAAAAGTTTTTGCAGGTAAGTGTAGCCGACCTCGGGGAAGTGGATCCGGAACCAGCGGTCGAGCCGCATGTTAGCTTCGCCGTCGCCGACGCGCAGGGTTTCGACTTTGACATTGGCTTTCGGTGCGGCGGCAGCTTCCGTCATGTCAGCACCGCACGCGCCAGCGCCATGCCAGCGGCCAGCGCCGCAAACGCAAGCACGACGGAGCCTGCCGTGTAGGCCAGAAACCGCATGTTCAAAAATCCGTGGTCGAGCAACATCATCATATCCAAAGAGTAGGCCGAAAACGTTGTCAGGCCGCCGAGAATGCCCGTCGCCAGAAACGTCCGCCATTCGGGCGAACCGCCGAGGCGCTCATTGACCAGAACATAGACGACGCCCATCAGGAACCCGCCAGCGACATTCACCGTTAGCGTCGCCCACGGAAACGCCGTGACGCCACCCACAATCGCTGGCCCGGCAAACGCCTGGTTGACGAGAAAGCGGAGACCAGCGCCAATCGCGCCACCAGCGCAAGCGAGAAGGAGAAGCTGCATCAAAGGTCCCTGGGGTCAGAAGCCGAAGCTATAGCGTTCCCGGCACTGGTAGGGAAGCGTTGCGGCGTTTGCGTCGCGGGGACGTGTTTTTTCAGGTTTTGGCTGGGCTTTAGCCACGGCCATGCCCGCTAAACGATCACCCGTGACCCGCCGGCTGCTGCTGGGTTGCGCAGTGGATGCCGCCGCCGGCTTCGCCGATCGGGTCCACATTAAGGCTGACGACGGTGCGGCCGGGATAAAGTTGCTCAAGCACCTTCTTGGCGGCGGCGTCGGCTTTTTCATCACCAAACTCGGCACCGATAACAGCACCGTTGCAAACGTAATAGTTCGGGTAACACGAGACGAAATCGGTTTTGGTTGAGCGGATCTTCTCAGGATTTGGCTCGGCAATGACCACGATGTCGAGCTTGCGGCCCTTGGCATCGCGCGCAGTTTTCAAGATCCCATAGGTCTCATAAGCGGACACCGACCACGGGTCATGGCGATCGATTTTGGCTGGCAGCTGGATCAGGACTTGGCCTGGTTTGACGTAACGGGCCAGCGCATCGATGTGATAATCGGTGATGTCGGCACCCTTGACGCCAGGGGCCCAAATCATCTTTTCCGCACCCAGCGCATCGAGCAGCAGGCGCTCGACCTCGGCCTTGTTCTTCCTGTTGCGGTTGGGATTGATCCAGCAGCTTTCGTGCGCCAGCACGGTGCCCTCGCCGTCCACTTCGACGCCGCCGCCTTCACCAAAGATGCCGTTGTCGAAAACCGGCAACTTCAATTTCGCGGCGACCCGCTTTGCAATCCGGCCGTCGTCAGCGTGCCCCTGCTTGTTGCCCCAGCCGTTGAAGTTGAGTTCCGTGACCGCGATCGCGCCTGTTCCGGATCGAACGAACGTCGGTCCTGAATCGCGGCACCACAAATCCTCGGTCTCGATCGGCCAAAGATCAACCTTGGCGTTGAGGACTTTGCGCGCAGCCGTCATGCCGTCTAGCCGCGCCAGCACGACGACGGGTTCATAACGGCTGATCGTATTCGCTATCAACGCGATTTTGCTACGAACGGCTTCAAGGGCGCCCGCACTGCCATAGATGCTGGCCCGCGATGGCCATTGCATGAATGTCCGCTCATGTGGACCGCTCTCAAGCGGAACGCGGAACAGGGAAGCCCGCGCCGACAGCTTGGACGCTGCTGCCACTGTTCCAGCCATGCCAGCCGTCTCCGCCAACGCGTCCAAGCCGAAGGCACCCATACATCTGATAACGTCGCGGCGATGCATCATAGTCTGACCTTAACCGTTCGTGCTCCTCGATCGCCAGGGCTTGTCGGCGGATGACTTTTGCGGACAAGGACTAACAGTTATCATTTTCCGCGGCTGCGGCTCACCCCTTGCCTTGCCGCTCGCGCCGGAGCTTCGCCCAATACTCCAGGCGCTTTTTAATGTCGCGTTCAAAGCCGCGCTCTGGCGGATCGTAGTACTGCGGCCGCTTTTTGAAATCGTCAGGAAAATAGTTCTGGCCTGAAAATGCGTCGGGCTGATCGTGGTCGTAGAGATAGTCCGAACCGTAGCCTTCATCTTCCATGAGTTTAGTTGGGGCGTTGAGGATGGACTTCGGCGGCGCAAGCGACCCAAACTCTTTCGCAGCCCGCATGGCGGCTTTATATGCGACGTAGTTGGCATTCGATTTCGGCGCGGTGGCGAGATAAATGACGGCCTGCGCCAATGCCAGTTCGCCCTCGGGCGAGCCCAGAAAATCAAACGCATCTTTCGCTGCATTGCAGACAACGAGCGCTTGCGGATCGGCCATCCCGATGTCTTCGCTCGCCATCCGCACGAGACGACGCGCCAAGAACAAGCGATCTTCGCCGCCGTCGAGCATCCGGCAAAAATAATAGAGGGCCGCGTCAGGGTCTGACCCGCGCACGCTTTTATGCAGCGCTGAAATCAGGTTGTAATGACCTTCGCGCGATTTGTCGTAGAGCGGCGCGCGCCGTTGCACGAGTTTAACCAGCGCGTCGCGGTTGATCGGCTTGGTGCCCTCGGAAATCGCTGAAAAAACATCATCTGCCAGGTTGATAATGGTACGGCCGTCGCCATCGGCCATCGCTTTGAGCGCCTCACGCGCTTCAGCATCAAGCGGCAATTTGCGTCCGACCTCAGCTTCGGCACGGAGCAACATCGCGTCTAGTGCGGCGTCGTCATGCCGGTTGAGCGTCAACACGGTTGCGCGCGAGAGCAGCGCGGCGTTGAGTTCGAACGACGGGTTCTCCGTGGTCGCGCCGACAAGCGTAATCGTGCCGTCTTCCATATGCGGCAGGAAGCTATCCTGCTGGCTGCGATTGAACCGGTGGATCTCGTCGATGAACAGTAGCGTGCCGCGGCCCTGTTCACGCAGCATCTTGGCCCGGTCAAAGGCTTTGCGCAATTCGGCGACGCCGGAAAAAATCGCCGACATCTGTTCAAACGAGAGTTTGGTCTCGCCCGCGAGCAAGCGCGCGATTGTGGTTTTGCCAGACCCCGGAGGGCCCCAAAGGATGAGGCTCGGCACGCGGCCCGATTTGAGCATCCGCGTCAGCGTGCCTTCCAGCCCGGCGATATGATCCTGGCCAACGACGTCGGAAAGTTTCTGCGGCCGCAGCCGGTCCGCGAGCGGGCGCGGCGCACCTTTTTCCAGGCCAGCGGCTTCAAAGAGATTGGTCATGCGCTGCCTTATAGACGGCGCGCGTCGCAGCTACAAACCAGTTCGCTGCTTTTATGTATTGCTGCGGATCGCCGGCGAGCGACCACCCTCACCTGAACCCATCGAAGATCTTGTTGGCGGCGCAGAAATTGCGGTGGTGCAGGTAATAACAGCGGCCGCCGTCGAAGTAGTCGTCGGCGCCAAACGGGTCGCGCTTATAGCTCGCAAAACCAAATCCATACCCGGTTTCAGGGCCGCGCCGCCAATAGCCCAATCCGGGCTTGCCGCCGTAGTGCACCTTGGCGGCATGGGCTTTGTGATGCGGCGCGCCGATATGATGCCGATGATGCGCCCGGGCCGGAATCGCCGATACCAATAGCGCCGCTGCGGCGATTACGATTACACCAGACTTCATGCGCTCATCTCCATCAACGAACCGCAACCTTCACCGTTTGTGCTGGGCCCGACGTTGCACCGTCATCATCGGCAACGATGACGTTGAAACTAGCGGTCGCGGCGTCACTGCCATCGTGGGCGAAGTGAACGCGGCCTTTCTCCAAGTCGCTTTGCGTAAATGTTTCAACCGCAAGTCCCGGTGCGCCGGTCTGCGTAATCATTCCGCCGCTCAACGCCGATACCTTGAACGTCAGGGCGTCCGACGTGTCGTCGGGATCGATGGCGGTAAGATCTGCGGTGGTGATGCGGACAGAGCGTCCTTTGGCAACGGTCAGGTCCAAATCGCCGGCGATGGAGGGCGGCACGTTGCGGACGCTGGCCGACAGGTTCGCGCCTTCTTCCATAGCCAGGCGGCCGTATTTGACATTGCCGCTGACGGTGCCGGTGCTCTTGATGGAAATGAGCTGCTGGACGCGCACGTCGCCTTCAAGCATGCCCTCAATGGTCGACGTTTCGGTCTTGACGGTACCCTTAAGGCGGCCGCCGTCGCGCACCGTTAAATCTCCGGCTTCAACGCCGCCGTTGAGGACGCCATAGACTTCGACCTGCCGCGCGCCTCTGACATTGCCCGTTAAAACCGCGTCAGAGCCAATGACGAGCACGCCGCGATTGTCGGACATTCTAAGCCTCCACCGTTACGCAAAACTGGTCTTCCTTCAACCCGGCAGGCAAGTTCGGTCACGAATGTGTCAGCTTGTCGACTGTAGGCTTGGCAACAGGGTAAATGCCGGGCTCAGCCGAGCCAGACGATCAAGGGCGCACGATCCAGGGCATGAGCCCAAAGAGTACGAACAGGGCCAGCGAAATGGCGCCGTCCGGTGTTTTAAAATGTGCGACCCAAGCCTCCACCGACCAGCCGCGCATGAAACCGGAAAGAACAACTTCTGCGATCATCAGGATGAGAAAGGCGATGCCGCCGATCAAAAGCCTTTCGCCGGATGACGGTGGAATTTCAAACCGTCCAACAATCCATTGCGCCGCAAAATAAGTGACGGTCAGCATCACCGGCGTCTCAATCAGTGTCGCAATGAGCGTGCCGGCCCTCGGCACAATCAGCCATTCCCGCAAAGAGCCAAACACAAAACCGGCCACGTACGTCAAGGCGAAGTACTGAACTGCGGCGATGACAATGGGCATAGCGCTATCCTGGCACCTGAAGTTGCAGCACGCGCTCGCCGCGTTTGATGGAGATTTGCCAAAGCCGCTGCCGCGCCGCCAACGCGCTCTCGAGCCCGGCGACATCGGTGACGTCCTTGCCGCTGATCGCCACGACAATATCGCCCGGCCTAAAGCCGAGGCTCTGTGAGGCCGAACCGTTGCGGACCGAGACAACGACAACCCCGCCTGTTGCGTCGAGATTGAGCTCATCGGCCAATCCCGGCAAAATGTTTGACACCCGCGCGCCATCGAGGGGATGATTGCCGGAGAGATTTTTGACGTCGTCTTTGCCCGCCTGAGGTGCTGCTACCAATCCAATCGTCACATCCGCCGGCTTGCCTTTGCGGATGACCGACAAGTT
>JAYUCQ010000034.1:0-2637 GCA_043740265.1 Hyphomicrobium sp. | reverse complement strand
TGCCGCCGTCGTCCAAAGAAAATCTTCGCGCGGTACAAAGCTCAGTCGTGCCTCGGCCGCGCCGCTGGTGCTTTCCCCAGCGCCGTTGTTACCAACGTCATTGGCCTGATAGCGCACAACCGGCACACCATTGCCTGCAGCCCCGTTTCCCGGAGCCGTTTCAAGACTTGGCGCTGCTGCTGCCGGTTGAGCAAATTGTTGAGCGATGGCATGGGCGGAAATATTGCGGCCCGGTGCCGTATCATTCGTCTGCGCTCTGACCGCAAAGGGATTGCAGGCGAGCAAAATCGTGACGGCAAAGATTGATCTTGAGTATTTCTGCGTCGTGCGTGTTTCTAGCTGTGCTCGCTCAGACGCCGCGCAAAAGCATAAGTCTTCAATGACAAACATGAATGTACCCCAACGCACGCTCAAGCGGAGTAAAAGCGAATAACGGCATGCGAACATCTCACGTTCGCGTTTTAGAAGAGTTTCCGCTGCAGCGTTCCTCGATTAAAAGACAGTGCGGCGCCGCAAGCAAGTTATAAGACTTTTATCGCGCAGCGGAGCACTTCGAATTCCGGCTCGGAGAAATTGAATTTTCTCGTCTGTTCCGGCACTTAAGCCACCACAGTAGCAGCGAACATGTCGATGCAATGGCACGCGCCGAATTTTGCCGATTGTGCCGCAGCGCCGGTCGCGTTCAAGGCGCGCGTTGGTGGCGCAATGATCACGTTACACCGCAAACGTTGTTGTTACGGCGCCTTCGGCGCGAAGCCCGAGCTCGGTGATGGAACGGACGTGGCGAGCCCAAAGCCGCTGATGATCTTGCCGATGCCGTTGATGACGTCGACGGCGGGCCCGCCCGAAGCTGGCGGAGGCGCTGTCGTTTCAGCGACTGGCAAACTTTTTTGAGTTGGCTGCATTGGAGCGCGCTTGGCCATGGCCTTCACCTCGCGCACAACGCGGTGCGCGGCTGGTGGACGTCGCGCGCCTCGCCGCTTATGCACCGCTTTCAACCGGCGCGGTTGGTGTTCGGGAGCGTCGACTGCCTCGGCTTTTGGTGGCGGAGCTTTGATCGCAACGACCGGAGGCTCGTCGCTACGAATATTTGCCGGCCGTCTGATTTCGATTTGAACTGCGGCTTCGGCAAAACCAGCCGGGTTGATCAGTTCGATACCGGCAAGCACCGGACTGGCTAGGATGGTCCGCTCTGAAGATTTGCCGAGTGTGACGACAAGCTTATCGAGATCGCCGGCCGCGACGGCCCAAGCGGTCAACGACACAGCCGTTCCTGACGACAACTGACTTCCCTCCGGCAGGTCGCGCAAAATTACGACAGACAGCGGATCAAGAGCGGTTCGGCGGTTATCGATTCTTGAATCCAAATCCGCAGGTCGTATCGGCGCCGGTTCAGCTAGCTTTGGAATCGCGTTCCAAAGCATGGCTTCAACCGGCACGAACATCAGCCGCGCTTCGAGATTTGCCAGAACGGTTCCGCTGTCTAACAAACTGCGCATACCCAGCACAACGCCTGAACTTTCACGGCTCAATCCTGGCGCGGAAAATCTCTGCGCGATTGCGTCCGCTGAAAGACTGCGATCCGATGACGTATCAGCAATGCGTATGAGCACGCTGGCGGAGGCCAGCATGACCATGACGACGGTGGCATCCAACAACCGCACCGGGCCGCCGGGCGCAAACCCTGAACACGCAGCCCAATCGCGCAAAGCCGCCAGCCGTTCGTAAAGGCGAACCGCGGCCACATCACCGGCTTCTAGTAGATGAGAGTATAACCTAGACATGGGATCGGTTCCGACACTGTCGTCAACACCGGATCGCCTCGTCACACCCTGTTAAAGGCGCGTCTTGGCAACCCAAAAAATTCCCGCTGCCGCTCGATAAAAAAGAGTAGTCCCGCAAATACCCGCCAATGAAACGGTTGGCTTTGACGATAAAATAAAAAGGTTGAGTAACCTATTGCAGAGCCGAAACGTGGTTGCGAAATCGTTGACGCGTTTCCCGATTCGGGCACCGGCTGATCGTCGAACGTCAAGACCGGTAAAGCGTTTGGCGGCTCGTGAAAAACCACAGCCGCAACAGCGCAAGCCTAGCTAAAAATGTTTTGGTGGCGATGCGGCAACAGCTGAGGTTTTGGCCGTAGTAAAGCGCTCGTGCGGCGCGCTATAAGTGCCTATCAGATTCGCTTGCATCGCGGCCTTGAACGGCAGTGTTGAGCGTGCCGCCGTTGAGCTGAAGTTTGTGACGCTGAAGTGCGTACAGCAAATGTCAGCCGTCACGGGTCCCGCCAATTCGGAAACGCTGCATGGATGAACCACCAACAGACCTGTTTTCCACTCCCGAGAGCTTGATGACCGAAAAAGCGTCGCGTGCCCGCAAGACCTTGGATTTGTCCGGCGGCTACAGTGAATCAGACATCGAGGTGCTCGAAGGCCTAGAGCCCGTGCGCCGCCGCCCCGGCATGTATATCGGCGGTACGGATGAGAAGGCGATGCATCATCTCTTCGCCGAGGTGATCGACAATTCGATGGACGAGGCGGTCGCGGGCCACGCCAGCTGGATCGAAGTTGAATTGGCGACCGATGGTTTTCTATCCGTCACCGACAACGGCCGCGGCATTCCCGTCGGGCCCCATCC
>JAYUCQ010000033.1:0-2639 GCA_043740265.1 Hyphomicrobium sp. | reverse complement strand
GGAATCGTGTGCCGCCCAAACACTTTTCAGGCGGCACACGATCTCTCTATTTCACGCAAAGACGGAGAAGCAAAAATGCAAAGCGCTGCTGACTACGGTCCTATCGCTGCAAAGCCCTCCGGCGAAATTATGATGGGTCACCTCGAGACGGAATTCCAGCGAATGCGGCGCGAAAGCCAGACGCCAAATGGGGCACAACTGGGCATGTGTTGCGCAGCCTGTTGACGCTCCAGTCAGCGAAAATTTTTCGGCACCCATTTCAAATTCTCAAAAATTCGAGGACGTTCCCATGTCAACAACTCTTATCGTACCTGGCCTGAAATCGAGCGGCCCGAGCCACTGGCAATCATGGTTTGAACAGCACATCCCCGGCTCGCTCCGCGTTGTTCAACGCGATTGGAACGACGCTCACCTGCCGGATTGGTCGAGCCGCGTCCGCCGCGACATCGCCCGGACGCCGGGTCAGATTTTCGTCGTTGCCCACTCCTTTGGCGTCCTGGCAGCGGTGCAAGCCGCAAGCGACCACGCCGAGCGCATATCGGGCGCCTTGCTTGTTGCGCCGGCCGATCCCGACAAATTCCGGGTCTCTGAATTCTTGCCGCAGAGCCGTCTCCCGTTCCCAGCGGTGGTCGTCGCCAGCAGCAACGACCGGTGGATGACGCTGGAACGCGCAGCTCATTGGGCCGATCTCTGGGGCGCCGAATTGGTCAATCTGGGAGCAGCAGGCCACATCAATTCGGAATCGGGCTTTGGCCCCTGGCCGGAAGGCTTGTCACTTCTAGAGCGATTGCGCCGCGCGGCCGAATTCAAAAAGGCGCAAGGCCAGCAGGCGGCGCTCCGAGTACCGTTTGCCCGGCGCGCCGAAGGCTTGGCAAGTTTGAACCATCGGGCGCAGTCACGAACCAAATTCAACGACGACCGGCATGACTTGAAAAGGGCTGCGGCGCTTCTCGAAGATGCAGGCTGGCGTGTGTCTCCGCCCAATTGGCAGGCACATGTCACCGGAATGTAACGCCAATAAAACGGATAGCAGGTGCCGCGGTTGGCACCTGTGGACTGAGCGATCCGATTCTGAAAATGCTTCGGAAATAGCAAGACTAACGCGGTTTTAAATGGGTTTAGCGGACGGGGGTCTGGCGAATGTCACGGAATGTAGGATTGAAGGGAAGACAGGCACGCGGCGCACGGGTGGCGCTGACGGCGGCGGTTGCGGTCGCATCGGGTGGATTAAGCCTGCCCGCCGCCGCCGCTGATCTTGGCGGCAATTGCTGCGCCGATCTCGAAGAGCGGATTGCAGAACTCGAAGCAACGACCGCACGCAAGGGCAACCGCAAGGTGTCGCTCACGGTTTCGGGTTGGGTCAACGAGGCGATTTTCTTTTGGGATGACGGCGTTGAGCGCAATGCCTACGTCGGCACCAACGAACTTGAGCAGAGCCGGTTCCGTTTCACCGGTGAAGCCAAAATCGTCGATGGGTGGGGCGCGGGCTATATTCTTGAAATTGGTGCAAACGGCGTTGGGTCAAAAGGCTTTTCGCAGGACAGCACCGGCCTCAACGGCATCACCGTCCGCAAATCAGCTTGGTTCGTTAAGAGCAAAGACCTCGGCAAACTGACGGTTGGAAAGTACGACACCGCGACTTATCATTTGCTCGACAACCTCGACACCACGTTGACGCGGAACGTCTCCGACTTTGAAGCTGCTGGCGTGGCGCTTGGCGCTTTCAAAACGCGCTCCGGCGGCGTTTTAGGCGCCAAGTGGACCGATTTCATGGGTGGATTTAACAACGGCACACCTGGCCAAAGTGGCCTGCGCAACGTCGTGCGTTACGACACGCCTGAGATCGCGGGCTTCACGGCGACCGCGTCCTGGGGCGAAGATGATCAGTGGGAAACGGCGCTGAAATACAAAGCCGATGCTGGAGATTTTAAACTTACCGCATCGTTGGGCTACGGCGAAAGCACGGACAAAATAACAAACCTAGGTCAATGCGCGGCCGGCACGGGCGACTGTCAGTGGTGGGGTGCGGGCGCACTCGTCAGCCATACACCGACGGGTGTTTACGTTTACGGTGGCTACGCTGAAAACCACATCGACCTGAAGGCTGCCCAAATCGGAAAGGATAATGACAGCTCGGTCTGGTACGTGCAGGCTGGTATCGAACAGAAATGGAATGCGCTCGGCAAGACCAATATCTTCGCCGAGTACCGCCACGATGACGTCGGCCTGTCGAAGGCCGCGGACACCTCCGATTTGGATTTCTGGTCGGCGGGTGTGGCGCAGAACGTCGAGGCCGCCGACATGACGTTCTACGCCCTCTATCGGCATTTTGATGGCGATTTCACCAAGGGCATAGCAACAAAGGACCTTGACGCGCTCGACATGGTCATCACGGGCGCCAAGATCAATTTCTGACCCCCAACGGTAGGTTATAAGTATGGGAGGGAGGGCCACACCGGTCCTCCTTTTTTCTTTGCGCTGTTTGAATGCGCAAGAGTATCCGTCCGAATAAGCTTTTCGGGTTTTCTTCGTTCGCCGAACTAGACGGCGGCGCTATCTTGCCTGCGCCGGGCAACAATAGCGGCGGGGACCTGTTTGAGATGATAAAGTATCGCGGGCGCGACCGTAGAGGGTTTGAG
>JAYUCQ010000032.1:0-6443 GCA_043740265.1 Hyphomicrobium sp. | reverse complement strand
TTTTCAGAGGCGTGCGCATGGTCATGATTTCAAACGCCTCCAAACGGCTTGGCGACAGAAATCCAAATCACGGCGGTTGCCGCAAGTGACAGCGCGATGGATCCCCACGACAACTTGTCGATCATGTCCAGATCGTAACCATGCCCCGTGTCCCAGAGGAAATGCCGAAGCCCGCCCAGCATGTGGTGCAGCAGAGCCCAGGTGTATCCGACCAAGATCAGCTTGCCGGGCCACGTCGCGAACCAGCTCTCGACATAGTTGAAATAGTCCGGACCGACGGCGGCCGCGATCAGCCACCAGGCCAGCAGCAGTGATCCCAAATACAACGCCGCGCCGGTCATCCGATGTATGATCGACATCACCATGTTGACGAGCGGCTTATAGATTTGCAGATGCGGCGAGAGTGGCCGGTTGGGCCGCGCCTCCCGCCCGGAACGTGCGTCAGAGTGCGCGTCAGCCATGAGGCAATCCTCGACTTCCTTGGGTACCGGTTCTTAGCCCGGCACTCTGGCGGCTGCAAACCACCATTTGCCACATCGGCTCCAGAATCAACCGGGGCGACGACTGGATCGAGCCGTTTGGATTAACTGAGAGATTCGATGATCGCCTTGCCCAAGCGGTTGCCGCTTTCGAAGGCATGTTCGGCGAGCCGGCCCAGGCACCAATCACCGGCAACGCCGACGTTATGATCGCGGGAGAAGATAAATGTTTCGCCCAGCGACTGATCGACAAGACCATGCTGCCAAAGATGCGCCAGCATGCGAACCGGGCGGACGGGCTTTAGGCCGAGCACATGGCTTACCTCGCCCCAGAGCTCTTCGGCAATCATCTCCGGTTCGGCGTCCTCAGACTCGCGGCTCCATGACGGCGAGGTATGAACGACGATGTTTTCGCCGCCGCTCGACCGGCTTGGCTTTGTATTGTTGCGTGCGATCCATCGGACGACTTCCGACATGTCGGAGTAAACGTCCTGGTCTGGCAATATCTTTTCTTCCAGCCGCACCATCAAAGCCCAGCACGGCATCATCCTGACTCGCGCCAGCGGCTGAGCGATCTCATCGAAGCGGCCGAGTAGCAAGCGGGCTTGCGGGGCGGGCACAGCTACTGCGACAGCGTGAAATGGCCCGACTGACGTTTCGTCTTCGAACCAGACGTGCCAGCCCTTATCCTTGCGATCGAGCGTGTGGACCTTGCGGCCGGTATGAATTCTGACGCTTTCCGTCAACGGGCGCACAATTGACGCCATGCCCGGCGTGCCGACAAACCACGGCAGCATCTGGCCGCCGCCTTCTTCGCCGTTCAGCTGCGCGCGCGGATTCCAGCGCGCCGAATATCCAAGGCCCGCGACCTCATCGAGGTAAGACTTGAAATCCTTGGTCCTCGCAGTCACGTACTGCGCGCCATGGTCGAACGTTTCCGTGCCCAGCCGCGTCGTTGCCAAGCGGCCGCCGATCGTGCGGTCCTGTTCGAAAACTTCGACAAAAAAACCAGCACGGCGCAGCGTGCGGGCGCATGACAGCCCCGCCAACCCGGCGCCAATTACTGCGGCTCTTTTCGTCACAAGGTCCCGCGCTTAATCAATCGATGAATTCTAAGGCGAGCTGCGCCACGCTCACACGCCGGGCAAGTGCCAGCATGTGACAGCTAATTAACCAATATGCGAAAGAGATTTCTGAAGTGTAACGCCGGAACGCGTAATACCTTCGGCCTTTAACTACGTTTTTGCAAGCTTAGGGGCCGAAAATGCCTATTTTTTGATCAAAATCGTGCCGCAAGCGATCCGCGCGCCTGCCCCGCCATCGGGTTCGGCTTCATAATCGTCAGCTTTTTCCTGAATGATGATGGCGGCGCCGTCTGCATCAAACAGGCTTTCCTCAGCTTCTTTACTCAATGTCAGAAACGGACTGAGCACTTCCGCAACGGCTGTTCCATCAGCGTTGGCGAAGATATTCGGCAAATCACCCGCCATTGGACCTTCATCGTGCAGAAAACCGTGCTTTGCGCCGAGCGGATTGTATATGCCGCCGGCGCTCGTGAAATCACCCTCGCACTTGCCGTTTTCGTGAACATGGACGGCGTGCGCGCCGGGCGGCAAGCCTTTGAGTTCGTATTTCAGCAGGATTCCAGCCGTGCCTTCGGTCAATGTCACCATGCCGGCGTCCGTTCCATCCGCGAGTTTGACCAGTGCCGCCGCCGTTTCACCGACAGCAAACGCAGGCGAACACAACGCGAGCCCGAACGACGCCAATACCCACGCAAAACGCCAATTTTGCATTGTCAATTTCCCCATTCCCCGCAATGCGGGATTTCAGGACTATATCCAACCACCGTGATGCGGACCAGGGGCGTGCAAGGCGCAAAACGCAACCAGCCCTAACGCGGCAACACCAGCCACGTATCGAGGTCGAGAACGACGCCCTCGGCATAATCGCCGTTCGCAAGTTTTAAAGGATACCCGCCACAGTCCTGGTTCTTGACGCCAATCATGCGGACACGCAGCGCGCCGATGTCTTTGCGGCCCGGAATTTCTGCTTTTTCGAGAATTTCCGACCATGCATAGACCGTGTCACCGGCAAATGTTGGTGCCACGTGACGGCCGCCGTTGATGGCGGCCAAATGGAAAGCATTGCCGAGTCCATTGTAAGACAGCGCCCGCACCAGCGAAATAACGACACCGCCATAGACAATGCGCTTGCCGAAGCGGCCTTTGGATTCGGTGTGCAAATTGAAATGCACTTTGGCGGTATTCTGATAGAGCCGCGTCGCCGTCTGATGTTCGGCTTCCTCTAGCGTCATGCCATCGACGTGGTCGATTTTTTCACCAGCTTCATAGTTGCCCCAGCGATAGGGCGAACCGGCCAGCGCGACATCATATTTCGACACGTCAAGTGGCGGTACGGCCTTCGCCAGATCCTTAGGGTCGACCCGGTCAGAGAGCTTCGGAACAACGGCCTCGGGTGCCGGTGACGCCTTATCGCGTTTGCGCACCATAACCCAGCGGCAGTATTCCAGCACAACCTCGCCGGCCTGATTGCGCCCCGTTGAGCGGACGTAGACCGTGCCGGTTTCCTTGTTGGAATTTTCTTTGAGGCCGATCACTTCCGAGGTCGCGATCAGCGTATCTCCCGGATAAACAGGCTTCAAAAACCGGCATTCCGCGTAACCGAGATTGGCAATGGCGTTTAGTGAAATTTCCGGCGTTGTTTTTCCGAAAACGACGTGAAACGTCAGCATGTCATCGAGGGGAGAGCGCGGATACCCAAGACCCTTGGCGAACTCATCCGACGACTGGACGCAGAAGCGCGATCCATAGAGCGCCGTATAGAGCGCAACATCGCCCGTCGTCACCGTGCGCGGCGTGGCGTGCGTGAGGATTTGACCAAAGCGAAAGTCTTCAAAGAAGTTGCCTGAATTGGTCTTCGTTCCGGTCATAAGCGCCGCCTTTGTTGTAGTCTGACAGCCATCGCACTTGCGCCGGCTCAAGCGTACCGGATTAGCGTGACACCGCTCTCGGAGCACGGTCTAAAGATGCGGCCTTTGTCGAGGATGATGGCCTCAGCCCGCAACCCCTTTTGGGTGCGGCAAAGGCGGCGGCGCAAACTTATTGACCGCAGAAGCGGGTCACGGCTGTGCATTGGATCAAGCCGTTGCCGAGGGCCGACGGCCGGCAGGTCATGGACCGCTCTGCCGGGCGAACCCGCCGGACGCCCTGACTAAGAAGATAGCCACGCACATCGCCAACTTGATTGCGCAAACTATTGACCGCAATCGCTTGCGCCTGACCGCGGCCGAAAGCAGTTCCTTGGGACACGGCTTCGTCACACCGGAGCCTTGTGCTGCGCGTTGGACTGGAATTCGGCTGAGACGTCGCGCAGCCGGAGAGTGCCGCAAGCAGTGCTGCAGCAAGACACATTCGAAACTGGATAATCAACGCAGCGGCCCTCAACTTTGTCTTCGCCCGCCACCCGCGTAAGCCAAAGCCCAACGTTCCATCCCCAACCGGATAGGCAATGCTGTTCAGGTCAATTTTGAGGCTCTACGGCGGCACTAGCGCGGCTAAAACCAGGGTTCTTCGATTTTGCCGCGGGCATCAATTGCATCGGCGATTACTGCGACGCGCTGCGCCATAACCAAGTGCAAGCGCTCGACCATTTTGCCTTCAACAGTGATAACGCCTTTGCGGGCATTCTCCGGTTGCTCAAAAGACTTGATGATCTTTTGCGCCCATAGCACTTCGTCAACGGTCGGAGAGAAGACCTCGTTGCAGGGTGCCACCTGTGAAGGGTGAATGAGCGTTTTGCCGTCCATTCCAAGTGTGCGGCCATGCTCACACTCGGCGCGGAAACCGGTATCGTCTTTGAAATCGTTATAAACGCCATCAATGACGTCGAGGCCATAGGCGCGCGCCGCCACCAGCGTCATGGCGAGCCAGGGCACAACAGCAAAACGATTTTTGCTCGGCCGCGCCCGGCTTTCTTTGAGCAAGTCGTTGGTGCCAAGAACAAAGCACGCCAACCGGTTGTCAGGGTCGGGAGCGCAGGCTGCAATTTCGCGCGAATTGATAATGCCCATGGGCGTCTCGATCATGGCCCAGAGTTTGATGTGCGCTGGCGCATCCGATGCTTTGACCACCTTGGCCGTGCCGGCGATGTCGCCTGCGTGGGAAACTTTGGGAACGAGAATAGCGTGGGGGGCGGCTGCAATTGCCGCGTGCAGGTCGGCCATACCCCAGGGTGTCTCGATCGGGTTGACGCGCAAAATGACCTCGCGGGTGCCAAACCCGCCCCGGCGAATGGCTTCCGTCGCCTGTGCCCGGGCGGCTTCCTTGTTGGCAGGCGCGACCGAGTCTTCTAAATCGATGATGATTGCGTCAGCGGCCAGCGACTGCGTTTTGAGGAGCGCGTGCTCGTTGTCGCCGGGGACATAAAGAACGCTGCGGCGCGGTCGAAGCTTCATTTGGGGCCCCACGAGTCGAAATTGTGCGGTGCAATATCGCACACCTCATCTATGCTGCTAAGTGCACTTTTGGGCAAGTACGCGCCGCGCAAATCGCGCGAGCCGCATGAACAACGGGTGATTGGTGAGCAAACCAGATGATGTTTTTACCGGCGGCTTAAACAGCGAAGCCCGGGCGGGGCTGTTCCTGATGGCCGCCGCAGCGCTAGCCATGATCGTTGCCAATTCGCCGCTCAATCATGCCTACGCCAGCATGCTCGAAACCAAACTGTCGCTGGGCGTCGCGCCGTATGTGCTCTCCAAAACGGTGCTGCATTGGATCAACGACGGCCTGATGGCGATTTTCTTTTTCGTCGTCGGTTTAGAGATCAAGCGCGAAGTTATTGTTGGCGCGCTGTCCAATCGCAAAAGTGCGCTTCTGCCGGTTATCGCCGCCGTCGGCGGTATGATCATCCCGGCGATGATTTACAGCGCCATCACGTGGGAAGACGCAGCCGCCCTCAACGGCTGGGCCATTCCAGCGGCTACAGACATCGCCTTTGCCGTGGGCGTGCTGGCGCTGCTCGGCAGCCGGGTTCCGGCATCGCTCAAAATTTTTCTTTTGGCGTTGGCAATCATTGACGATCTGGGCGCTATTCTCATTATCGCTTTTTTCTATTCCAGCGATCTCTCGTGGACATCACTCGCGCTTGCGGCAGCCGGCCTCACGGTGTTGTGGGCATTCAATCGCCGCAACGTCTTAAGCATCTGGCCTTACCTCGCTGTCGGTTTGTTCGTCTGGCTGTGCGTTTTGAAATCTGGCGTGCACGCGACGATTGCCGGCGTCGCCACGGCGCTTACGATTCCAATTGGCAGCACGCGGGGCTCGGACCACGGCCCGCTGGAGACGTTGGAACATACGCTGCAGCCGTGGGTCAGCTTCGCAATTGTACCAGTATTTGCCTTCGCCAACGCCGGTGTCAGCCTCGCAGGACTAACGCCGGCGCATATGTTGAGTCCGGTGCCGCTAGCCATCGCACTTGGTCTTTTCGTTGGCAAAGCAGCCGGAATTTACGGCTTTGCCCGCACCGCCATTGGTGCCGGACTGTCGCAAATGCCGGCAGGGGCGAGCCATCGTCAATTGTTTGGCGTTGCCGTTCTTGGCGGTATCGGCTTTACGATGAGCCTTTTTATTGGCACGCTGGCGTTTCCAGATGCCGCCCGCGCCGTCGATTTGCGCATTGGCGTGCTGACGGGATCGCTTCTTTCCGCAGCGGCTGGTTATTTGATACTGTCGCGTAACGTATCTGACTCAAGATTGTGACTTCCAACATTCAGGCAGCATTTAGGATCCTCATGAGCAGTTTTCCAGAACCCCTTGCCGACCGCTTCCGCCGTTTCAAACATCGCCACTTCGCTCCAAACGCCGACCACTACGAAGAACTCGCCGACTTCGGCCAGAACCCGGACACGATGATTATTTCGTGCTGCGATAGCCGCGTTGATCC